>NZ_QLOE01000006.1 GCF_003264935.1 Methanothermobacter tenebrarum | reverse complement strand
TACCATCATAATAATATATAAACATATATTATTACACTTTCCCGCCAAATTTAAATACAAAGTAATAACAAAGTTTTTGTAGAGTCTATTGAAAATAGATTGGAGTGATAATAAATAAGATATTGCTAATTTTCATTGTCATTCTTGTCCAAGGACAGCGATTGGATTCAAAATTGGTGAAAATTGTAACTGAGAACTTTGAAAGATCTGAAGATTGGGGGAAGATCGTTGTAGAAAACAGTTACTTAGATGCAATACAATTCAGGACCAGATGCAAATTCAGGCAAAGAAAACCTACTATTCAAAGATCATGGGAAACATGTCTACAGCCTCATAGATCGAAGAACAAGAAAAAGTATCAGAACATGAATGGACAAATTCAAAAAACAAGAGGAAAGAATTACCCGAAAAATCTCTATGAATTTTTCACAGTCAGAAAAGTGAAGATGAAACCCCAAAAAAGCAAGGATCTACAATTCATTAAAATGCGCAGAATGCAACGAATTAATAGCAGAACACCACACAATGACAAAAAAATGGCAGAATATGTATACTTGCTCAAAAAAAACAAGATCCCCATTTGTATATACAGTTAAAAACTAGTTCACCTTTTTTTGTAATGGCATTGAAAAAATCCTTTCAATACCTAGTTAACCACAATTATATAAGCATTGTCCAGCGCACCCTCCAATGACCTCATATATAGTCATCTAATAGTTTTTCTGATAAAGCATTTTCAAATTTCGCAATCTGTACCAATAATTTAATAAAATCCTAGAATATCATGGTTTAGGAGGTGTAAATATGAATGTTGGCGAAATTGTGGGCGAAGCCCTTGATTACCCAGGATCGAACTTAAAGAAAGTCTTAACATTGGGAATATTCATCATAATAATTAATCTGCTAACCCTCTTAACATTGAGAACATCCCTCATAATAGGTGTTCTGCTAATCCCACCAATATTCCTTGTTTATGGGTACACTCTAAGGGTTATTAAGGCCACAGTAGCTGGTTTTGATGAGCTTCCGGACTTTGATGAATGGGGTGACATGTTAATCGACGGACTCAAAGTTTTTGTTGTAGCCATAGTCTATATGATAATACCAGCGATAGTATTAGCCGCTAGTATTATCCTTTTACTAACCAGGTCAAACCCTACTGTTGCGCTTATTGGTATAGTAATAGGGATTATCCTGGTCATTATATTTGGACTAGTAGAGAATATTGCAATAGCTCATATGGCGTTCAATGACAGTTTAGGAGCAGCTTTCAGCATCGGGGAAATATTAAATGTTATATCAGAGATTTCATGGTTAAAGTATATCATTTGGATCATAGGCGTTACAATAGTAATTACAGGTGCATACATCGTGACCATGGCTGCATTAAGCATTATCTTACTACCAATCGCCGGTCTATTTGGGGTAGCAGCAATAACTCAGATGACCCCAGAAATCGCATCAGCAGGATTTATACTTGTGTTAATAATCATGCTGTTGCCTCTTGGCCTCTTTGTGGTTCCTTACCTTCGGCTCTTCTATGCTAGGGCACTTGGCCGGTTATATTCAGATAGATAAACTCCAATTCCCACTTTCTTTTTTTTTGGTTGATATACTGTGCTTATTAGAAGACATGGTTATAATATCCGCTTCCTTTAAGGATATGCTGTTGTGGGTTTTTTGATTTGAGGCTTGTATTTTCTTTTAGATCTACTTGGGAGTGGGGTGTGTCGCTCATTTATGCGTTTGGAGTTTTTTTGGATGGTCTATTGTGGCAGGTGTCTTCTATAAGATTGGTAGTTTTTTGTTGATCTTTTTTTGAGTGTGCCGTCTGGGAATACCGTTATCCATGTTTTTTTCTTTAGGGGCTTGCTTTCTCTTCTGCAACTTCTGCTTATAATAACATTTTTGAGGTGTTTCTTCGCAAGCTTATATGCTTTTTCTATTTCATTGATTGTTGGATTTCTGGATAGGCCATGTCTTGTTTTGAAGTCGTTGATGCGATATTCTATCTGGGGGTTGATGGATGCTATATATTTGGCTATTTTTTTTATTTCGTCTTCTTCAACGAATCCTGGAATGTACAGAGTTTTTATGACGATTTTAGCGTTTTCTTGGATTGTTTTTATATTTTTTAAGATTTTTTTATTGGAGAAACCGGTATACCATTTATGTTTTTTATCATCTATTGCTTTTAAGTCGACCATGAATTCTTTTACACCCGCCTCGACAAGCTCTTTGATGTATTCCTCGTCGAGTAGATATGCGTTAGTTTCTAGTATGATATGTGCAAAATTTAATTTGGAGATTAGCTCTATGAGGTAGTCTCTGTCTAGTGTTGGTTCTCCTCCTGTTATGAGGATCTCTTCTGGGAGTTTTCCGTAATATTCTTGGGACGATTTTCTCACGAGTTTCACGAGTTCTTCTGTGGTTAGGGGTTTTCCTGTGGGTTTTCTCGCGTTACTAAAACATCCTCTACACTTGAAATTGCAACCTGATAATGTTATCCAGACTCTACATGCGATCTCTGATAATGTGATAAATGGTATGTGTCTGTATTTCACAGTATCCCTATTTCACATTTCTTATTATGGTGAGTGGGACTTTGATTTCTCCCGGTTTATAATTTTGCGCTATCCATGAATTAACTATTGTACACAAGAATAAAATATCATATCCTTCATTAGATTTTTTCAGGATCTCTTCTGCAAGCTCCTTTTTATTTTTTATCTTCAACTCGTAAACCTTTTCAATAAGGTCTAATTCATCTATTGTCATTTATTACACCAAAAAAATTATATGTTATTTAGATTAAAAAAGTATTCCCCACGGTAATGATCAAAAGAGAAAAAATAGGCCTCCCAGGAGAAAGTATCCACCCCCAGGGGATTTAATGATAAAAAAGACATCAAAGTGGGTTTTTCTATTCGAACATTTTTCTCATGCAACGTCTGATAGTACCTTCAGCTGCCATGCCCCCCATGAGATTCTTAAGCTCTTTTGTAAGTGCTTGGGCAGCTACGAGATCTGTATGTTTTATTTCACCTTTTTCAATCCATTTCATGACATCGTCATCCAAGTTGGAGAGCATGTTTAGTGCCGCGTCTAATATTTCCTGTTCTTTGAGTAGGTGCATTGAAGTTGCGCTCTTGACTAACAATTCCGGGTTTATAGCCTTTAGCATTCCATCGACTCCTGATGATTCCACAAGGGATGCTACAGTTTGTAGTGTCATCAGTATCTGTTTTTCAACCATCTCTACTGGGGCCTCAATGATCTGAGTGCCAACATAGTAATAGTCAAGGACGCCTGCAAGTGTTATAGCTGTGACTAGGGATCCCATATCTGCAACTGTACTTGAAACGTCAGCGGGGACTACATAAGCTTTTTTACCACAGCTCTCAGATAGTTCAACACATTTTTGTATCTGTTCCTCGCTTGCAAGTTCAAGTTCGCTTGTTGTACGTCCACCAATCACGTAATGGCCGTGGTAGGGTGTTCCTGGCACGGCCGCTGGGTGTAAGGATACGATCCCAATGTCCTGTCTTTCTCTTCTAATTTCCCTTTCAAGGACGTAATATAATACTACTGGAGAGACTGTACAAGTATTTGATATGATCCCCCCATCTGGAAGATGTGATATTATGTTCTTAGCAATTTCGAAAGTTTTTTTACCGAATGGTGTGAATAGTACGGCGATTTCTGAATTAGAAGCGGCTTCGATATCATTATCTGTCACTTTGACCCCTGCATCTTCCACCATCTTCCAATGTTCATCTTCTAATATGTTCCTGTTTGGTTCTGCGAGGATGACATCATGACCTGCCTCTGCAAACTCCATTGCCATCCTACTACCACCGAATGGGGGTTCTCCACCAAATTTTTCAGGTAAATTCAAATGTCTAACATAAAGATCTTGATTACCAGCACCATAAACTGCTACTTTCATCTCAAACCAACCCCTTTATTAATTCATGTGATTAGATTATCCACTTTGTTTTATAAATTTTTAGTTTCCTTGGTTAAAATCCGAGTTCATAATGGGGAAATATAATAATTTAGTTTGGGAGTGGAGGCGCCTCTAAAAATTTAAATAGTATTGGTGGATTTTTTTGTTTAGAGGTTTTTGAGACTTCTCATGGAAAACTGGGGGCGGAAGTGTCGTATTATTTTTTCATGTTTTTTCTGTTAACGGTTTGCCGTAGAGTATCTCAGCTATTTTTTCTAATGTTTTCATGCCCTTCGCCTCTTTTTTGAGTAATGGAACTTGTGCCAATATCTTGTCGCTGAACTTTTCTCGTATCATTTCTAGTCTTTCTTGTTGTAGTCGTCTTCTTGCTTTGCAGAATTCGCAGTCGCTTTCCTCTGGAAGTATCTGGTTTACTATAACAGCATCTGTGTGGATATCATATTTCTCAAGCGCTTTCATGGCCCTTTCGGATTCGTAGATTGACATTTCCTCTGGGATTACGATCATCTTAAATGATGTTCTCTCAGGGTCTGACATAACAGCCCTTGCCTCGCTGATCTTCTTTTTTGTGGCTTCGAGGTCTTTTAATGTTCTGTCTTCTTCTTCCTCGTCTCCCATGAATGGTAGGATGTTCTTGAATGCCTTTGCAAATGCTCCTATCTGTCTTCTAAATTTTATTAATTTCCCCACCCAAGAATCCATCATTTCTGGGAATGAAAGGAGTCTAAGAGTGTGGCCTGTGGGGGCTGTGTCGAATATTACAACATCATATTCATCTGTTGTCATATATTTTAGGAATTGGTCGAAGGCTGCTGCTTCGTCGATTCCTGGGGACATGGATGCCATGTCCATTTGTTCTTGTAAAAGTTCCATGCCAGGGTTTGCCTCTGTTTGTTCTTTTAGTTTTTCCTGGTATTCTTCCATTGCAATCTCTGGGTCTATTTCAACCGCATATAAGTTTTCTCGGACGAAGGTTGGTACGTGACTTATCTTTTTCTCAAATGAGTCGGATAACGAATGTGCAGGGTCTGTCGATATTACAAGCGTCCTTTTGCCGGATTTGGCCATCCAGAGTGCTGTTGCAGCTGATATGGTGGTTTTACCCACCCCTCCTTTACCTCCTACGAATATGAATGTTGTTTTTCCCTTGCTAAATTTGAACAAGTCTTTGAATGCCATTGCATACCTCCAATAGATGTTTAGAATAAGATCCTATTATTTTATAAGTGGATCGTATAACCTAATATAGTATACTATATATTAAAATTTCCATCAAAAAAATGTTCCATAAAATAATTTGATGAACCTTCCTTGTATATGGGATCCCCTCAAAAGGATTGTATGTGGTATAAGTTGATTCTAAAATAAGGATTCATGGTGTACCAAGATGGATCTCCCCCCAATTAATGAGAAGGTAATATATCAGATTAAAAAATTTATAAAAGATAAGGTTGAAGAGGCCAGCGTCGATGGCGTGGTTCTTGGTTTAAGTGGTGGGATTGATTCAACAGTCACAGCCTATCTTTGCAAGGAAGCACTGGGCCCTGATAGGGTTTTAGGGATTGTAATGCCTGCGAGGACTACAAGTCTCATTGATGTTAAACATGCGCGTATGGTAGCTGAAATCCTAGGTATAGAAAATGAGACAATCCAAATAGACCCTCTAATCGAACCTTTCAAGTCTCTATGTTATCATAAGAGCACAAAACTTGCAAGGGGCAACCTTAAAGCCCGTATGAGGATGATGATATTATACTACCATTCCAATTCATTGAATAGGCTTGTCGTGGGCACTGGCAACCGCACAGAACTCCTAGTTGGTTACTTTACGAAATATGGTGATGGTGGCGTGGACATACTACCCATAGGCTGCCTATACAAAAGCCATGTTAAACTCCTAGCAGAAAAACTAAAGGTGCCAGTGGAGATAATAGAGAAAACACCAACTGCAGGATTATGGTATGGACAAACTGACGAAGAAGAACTTGGTATAAAATATCCCATCCTTGATAGGATATTATACTTGATGGTAGACCAGGGCTTAGATGACCAGAATATAAGTGAAAGGGTAAAAGCGCCCATAGGAGAAGTTAAACGTATAAGAATGATGGTCAAAAACTCTCGTCATAAAATAAACCCCCCAGAGGTTCCGAATATCAAATTCTAAAGGATGGTAGAATATGTTTGCCATGGTATATATAACAACGTCTGGGCTAGAAGAATCAGAGAGGATAGGTAAAATTTTAGTCAAAGAAAGGCTAGCAGGGTGTGTGAACATAATACCTTCCATAAAGTCATTTTATTGGTGGGATGATAAAATAGAAGAGGATGAAGAGTCCATACTAATAGTTAAAACCATAGAAGAAAATGTTAAAGAAATTATAAAAAGGGTCAAAGCCCTACATAGTTATGAAAACCCATGCATCATCCATATTCCCATCAAAGGAGGATCAGAAGATTACCTCAAATGGTTATTAGGGGAAATAAGATGATTATTTGGGCGGTGATCCATTGGATATCGAAAGAAAATGGCAGAAAAAATGGGAAAAAGCAGGGATCTTCCAAGCCAACCCACAAGGTGGTAAGAAACTATTCTTAACAGTGGCTTATCCATATCCAAGCGGTGCCATGCACATAGGCCATGGGAGAACCTACACTGTACCAGATGTGTATGCGCGGTTTAAACGAATGCAAGGCTATAATGTACTTTTCCCAATGGCATGGCACGTGACAGGCGCCCCAGTCATTGGAATAGCTAGGAGAATCCAGAGAAAAGACCCATGGACGTGGAAAATATACCAGGAAGTCCACAAGGTCCCCCCAGAGGAACTGGAAAAATTCACAGACCCAGAATATATCGTGGAATATTTCAGCAAAGAATACAAGCGGATAATGAAAGCAATGGGCTACTCAATCGATTGGAGAAGAGAATTCAAGACAACAGACCCCCAATACCAGAAGTTCATCGAATGGCAGATAAAAAAATTAAAAGAGAAAGGATTAGTCCGCAAAGGAGAACATCCAGTAAAATATTGTCCAGAATGTGAAAACCCAGTAGGAGACCATGACCTCCTAGAAGGTGAAGGTGTGGGTATAAACCAACTCACAATACTCAAATTCAAATTAGAAGACTCATACCTTGTAGCTGCGACATTCCGCCCAGAAACCATCTTCGGAGCCACAAACCTCTGGTTAAACCCAAAAGAAAAATATATTAAAGTGAAAGTGGATGGGGAGAAATGGATTATAAGCGAAAAATCATATGAGAACCTATCACAACAAAAAAAGGACACTAAAATCATAGAGGAGATCAACCCAGAAGAACTGATAGGTTCAAATGTTAAAAATCCCATGACGGGCGAAAAACATCCTATACTACCCGCATATTTCGTCGACCCAGAATACGGTACAGGCGTCGTATTCTCAGTCCCGGCACATGCACCAGCAGATTACATTGCACTCCGAGACCTAAAAAAGGATAAAAAATTACAAAAAAAATACAAAATAGAAAATACGCTCGAAGGGATAAAACCAGTGAATGTAATAACAATTGAAGACTATGGAGAATGTCCCGCTTGCGAAATCATCAAAAAATTCAAAATAAAAAATCAAAAAGATCCAAAATTAGATGATGCCACAAACGAACTCTACAAGATCGAACACGCCAAAGGTAAGATGAGTCAACACATACCAGAATATGGTGGTAAACCAGTGGCAGAGGCCCGTGAGAAGATAGCAGAACGCCTAAAATCAGAAGGCAAAGCCGATGAAATCTTTGATTTCGCCGAACATCCTGTGATCTGCCGATGCGGGAGCCGTTGCATCGTTAAGATAATGGAAAACCAATGGTTCATAAAATACTCAGACAAAAAATGGAAAAACCTGACCCTAGAATGCCTCAACTCCCTCAGAATAGTGCCAGAGGAAGTGAAGGCAAACTTCGAATATTACATTGAATGGTTAGATGACTGGGCCTGCGCAAGGAGAATAGGCCTTGGAACGCCTCTACCATGGGACCCTGACTGGATAATAGAACCCTTAAGTGATTCAACAATCTACATGTCATATTATACCATAGCACCGCATTTGAAAAAATTACCAGC
Source organism: Methanothermobacter tenebrarum (assembly GCF_003264935.1). Taxonomy (NCBI): domain Archaea; kingdom Methanobacteriati; phylum Methanobacteriota; class Methanobacteria; order Methanobacteriales; family Methanobacteriaceae; genus Methanothermobacter; species Methanothermobacter tenebrarum. The sequence goes on along the minus strand of NZ_QLOE01000006.1, from coordinate 96,746 downwards.
TAATGCCCTAAATGATGAATTCTTCGACAAAATTTTCCTAGACCAAGATAATAAACTTAAAATAGATGAAAAGATGGCTAATAGGATTTCGAGGGAATTCAATTACTGGTATCCTCTAGATTGGCGATTATCAGCAAAAGACCTTATAGGTAACCATCTCACGTTCCATCTGTTCCATCATTCCGCCATATTCCCACCATCCAAGTGGCCCAAGGGCATAGTGGTATTTGGCATGGGCTTGCTTGAAGGAAAGAAAATGTCATCATCCAAGGGGAATGTTGTACTATTATCAGATGCTATAGAAGCCCACGGAGCCGATGTTGTAAGACTATTTCTAATGTCATCTGCAGAGCCATGGCAAGACTTTGACTGGAGGGAAAAGGAGGTTATAGGCACTAAAAGGCGCCTTGAATGGTTCAGAGAGTTCGGGGAGAAAATTTTCAATATAATAGGGTCAGAGAGATTATCAGTTTCAGAAATCCCGGAGCCGACATCTTTTATTGGTAAATGGATGATGGACAGGATAAACCTTAGGATAAGAGAGGCTACGAAGGCTCTTGAAGGATTTCAGACGAGAAGAGCCCTCCAGGAAGCCTTTTTTTTGTTGAGGAAAGATGTTGATCATTATATGAAACGTATAAGGGATCGTGTGGATGAAGAGGCTAAGGATGTTCTCAGATACCTTCTAAGTGTATGGATTCGTTTAATGTCACCCTTCATTCCACATACTGCAGAAGAAATGTGGGAGAAATATGTTGGCGATGGTTTCGTATCAGAAGCGCCCTGGCCAAGAGTCTATGAAGAATTTATAAGTTTAAAGATCCAAAAAGCCGAAGAGATGGTCCAAGAGACCGTTAAGGATATAATGGAGATTAAAAAGATCCTAAATATAACTCCTGAGAAAGTGCATGTATATGTTGCCCCTGAATGGAAATGGAGAGTATTAGAGATGGCTTATGAGATTGGCAAGCCTGATATGGGGGCTTTGATGGGACGCGCCATCTCTGAGGGGATACATGATGATAAGAAGGAGCTGGCAGATTTCATAAAGAGAGTCATTAAAGATATTGTGAGGGGAGAGTATCCTGGACGTGTTGATGAGCATAAGATATTATCCGATGCCAAAGATTACATAGAGGCAGAAGTTAATGCAAGAATAATGATCCACGAAGATGCTGAGTATGATCCGGAGGGGAAAGCTAAAAATGCCATCCCTTATAAGCCCGCGATCTACTTAGAGTAGATCACCTTATTTTTAAGCGTTCCGATACCCTCTATGGATGCTTCAATTTCATCCCCTGGTTTCATAGAGCCTACGCCTGGGGGCGTTCCTGTTGCGATGATATCCCCCTTTTCTAGGGTCATTATATTTGATACGAATTCCACGAGCTCGTATACGTCGAAGATCATGTTTTGAGTGTTTGAGTATTGTCTGAGTTCTCCGTTTAAATGTAGGGATATTTCGAGTTCATGTGGGTTGATATCTGTTTCTATCCATGGGCCGATTGGACAGAATGTGTCGAAGCTTTTGGCGCGCGTCCACTGTCCATCCTTTCTTTGAAGGTCTCTAGCTGTAACATCATTTAATATGGTGTAACCTGCTATGAAATCCTCAGCATCTTCTCTACCCACATTCTTAGCTTCTTTAGATATTACAGCCGCCAATTCCACCTCATAGTCAACTTCGCGGGACATGTTCGGATAAATTATAAATTCGCCGTCTCCTATAATACTGCTTGGGGGTTTCAAAAATATGATGGGCTCTTCTGGGATCTCCATTCCCAATTCATCCGCATGGTCCTTATAATTGAGGCCTACACATATTATCTTCGAGGGATTCACTGGGGGGAGAATCTTCACATTAACCGGGCATTTTCTTAATCCTTTGTGATTATCGTTCAAATAATCCTCTGCCGACACCTCTATGATCCTATTATCCTCTATAAAACCGTACCTTGTTTTATTGTTGTATTGGAATCTGAGAAATTTCAATTTATCAACCTCTATTGTATTATTCTTTCGATGGGGACTACAAGGATATCCTTTGCACCGACACGTTTAAGTTCATTAACAACCTTGAACACGTCTTTTTCATCCACCACTGCATGCACTGCTACTATACCATTATCAGATAAGACCCGAGATACCGTAGGGCCTGTCATCCCAGGCATGACTTTTTTAACAGCTTCTAGCTGGTCTTGGTTGACATTTAACATTACAAGTTTTTTGCCTTGCGCATCCAAGACCCCTCTGATGCCTGTTCTAACTTCCTCGATAAGTTTTTTCTTTTTATGGTAGCTTTCATGATTTGCTATGAGTTTCACTGAACTTTTGAGGATTGTGTCCACGACACGAAGATGGTTCATCTTTAAGGTTGTACCAGTACTTGTCAAGTCCACTATAAGATCCGCAACTCCAATGAATGGTGCTATTTCTGTTGAGCCGCTGAGTTCAACTATTTCAGCGTTTATACCCCTCTCCTTTAAGTATTGACTTGTTAGTTTGGGGAATTCTGTCGCTATTATAGATCCGTCCTCGATATCCTCTGGATCTTTTATATTTGAATCCTCAGGGGCTGCTAATACGAGTTTCGCCCTTCCAAACTTGAGATCTTCCAAGATTTTAACATTGCTTCCCCTTTCCATTATAAGATCTAGGCCTGTTATTCCAAGGTCTGCCGCGCCATCAGCAACAAACTCTGGTATATCAGTGGCCCTTGTGAACATGACCTCAATGTTTGGATGTTCTGTTTGTGAGAATAATCTTCTTTTCAAAGTGTCCTTTAATCCAATGCCTGCTTTTTCCAATAATCTTATGGTAGGTTCGCTTATTCTACCCTTTGATGGGATCGCCATTTTAATCTTCAATATAATCACCCTTTAATCAATAGTCTGGGGGATAAGATTATATAGCTTCTACTTAAATTTTAATTATACGAGGGGGGATTCTAATGGAGACAGAAAACATTCTAATAAAGGATGCTCAGATTTTAGATGCACATGGTCAAAGGAAGGGTTCAGTATTGATAGAAAATGATAAAATAAAGGAAATATCCCCTAGTATCAGCCCAGAAGGTGTTAACAAGGTGATCAATGCGGAGGGGAAACTTTTAATCCCCGGGTTTGTGAATACACATACTCATCTTTCAATGACACTCTTCAGGGGGATTGCTGATGATCTTAAACTTGAAAAATGGCTTAATGATTATATTTGGCCTCTCGAAGCGCATCTTAATGGTGAATATTGTTATGCTGGGGCTCTTCTGGGTTGTGTGGAGATGATAAAGTCTGGGACAACAACATTCAATGACATGTATTTTTATATGGATCATGTGGCGGAGGCCGTGAAGGAGAGCGGTCTGCGTGCTGTGATAAGCCATGGGATGATAGATTTTGGTGATGAAAAAAAGAGGAAGGCTGAGATAAAAGAATCGAAGAGGATAATCAGAAAATGTCATGGGATGGCTGATGGACGGATAAAAGTTGCCTTGGGACCTCACAGTCCATATACTTGTTCCAGACAGCTTTTAGATGAAGTGAGGAGTCTTGCAGATAAATATGGACTCCTTATACATATTCATGTGGCCGAGACAGAAGATGAGGTCAGACAAGTGAAGGATAAGTATGGTGAGAGGCCGTTCATTTATCTTGATGAGATTGGTTTTCTTGGTGAGGATGTTATCGCCGCACATGCTGTGTGGCTTTCATCATCTGAAATTCATATTCTAAGGTCAAGGGGTGTTAAATTGTCACATAATCCTGCTAGTAACATGAAATTGGCATCAGGGGTTTCACCTGTTGAAGAACTTATAAATATGGGGGTATGTGTTTCCCTTGGGACTGATGGGGCTGCTTCGAATAATAACTTGGACATGCTTGAGGAGATGAAGATAGCAGCATTACTGCAAAAGATAAAGAAAATGGATCCAACAGCCTTGGATGCTGGGACTGTCTTTAAAATGGCTACGATAAATGGGGCTGCCGCGCTTGGGATGGCTGATGAGATCGGGACTATAGAAGTGGATAAGAAGGCAGATCTTGCCCTTATAAATACTAGGAGAAGTAGTATCACCCCTTGGAGGAATCCGACATCCCATCTTGTCTATGCCGCTTCTGGCTGTGATGTTGAAAGTGTAATCTGCAATGGTGAAATTCTAATGGAAAATGATAAATTAGAATCATTGGATGAAAAATATGTTATTGAACTTGCAGAGAATGCAGCTGAAGAGTTAATCTCTAAGGCATGATCTCATCTTTTAATAAAGTATGGTTTCTTGTTTTTACTTAACACGATACTTTTTTTCCATTTATCCTTTGTTTCTGGGTAGTCTTTTCTAAAGTGGGATCCTCTGCTTTCTTTGCGGATTATGGCTGATCTTGTTACGAGCGCCGCTGTTTTAAGCATGTTCTCGACCTCCAAGGCCTCTTGGAGGTACTTGTTGAATCTGCTACTCTCTGGGACATCTAATCTCTCAAGTTCTCCTTGGAGTGATCTTATGGTGGAGATGGCTGATTTGAGGGATTTTCCATCTCTTATAATGGCGACATTTTCCCACATGGTATCATGTAATCTTCTTTTAATCTCTGCTGGTCTTAGGTCGCCTTCCCTGACCTTGTTCTTTATCCTATATTCTTCAGCTTCCACATGCTCTCTGTTGAGTTTGAAATCATTTTTAAGGGCGTTCTTTGTGGCTGAAATACCTGCTCGTCTACCGAAGACTTGGGTGTCAGCTAGGGCATTCCCCCCTAACCTGTTAGCCCCATGGACACCACCAGCCACTTCACCAGCTGCAAATAAGTTTTTAAGATTTGTACGACACCATGGGTCTATTCTAACACCACCCATGAAATGGTGGGCTGTTGGAGCCACCTCCATTGGCTTCTCTCGGATGTCAACACCCACATCCAAAAATTGCAAGAACATTGTCTCTAATTTTTCCTCTATTACATTATCTGGTAGATGGGTTACATCCAAGTAAACGCCACCATTCTTTGTCCCACGTCCTTCCATGATTTCGTTGTAGATAGCCCTTGAGACAACATCCCTTGTTGCAAGCTCTAATCTAGGATCATACCTTTTCATGAAACGTTCACCATCTTTGTTTAGGAGTATGCCACCTTCACCCCTCACAGCCTCTGTCACAAGGACGCCCCTGCGAGATTCTGGCCATACCATCCCTGTGGGGTGGAATTGGACTTGTTCCATGTCGATAAGTTCTGCACCAGCGTCCCAGGCTATGCTGAAACCATCACCACCCTTCTGTAGTGTGTTTGAAGTGACGGGATAAATGTGCCCAGCACCTCCACTTGCTAGTATAGTGGATTTCGCGTTAAAGCATATAGGCCTTGAATCTTTTAATGAAATGCCCATAGCACCTTGTACGCTCCTTTCATCCTCGTCAACTATTAGAGATGTTATCATGATCTCGTCTAGGGTTTCTATACCCCTCCTTGTTATCTCCTCTTTCAGTGCTGTTATAATCTCGTGTCCTGTCCTGTCACCCTGGTAGCATGTTCTACGATATGTTTGACCTCCGAATGGTCTCTGATCAAGTATCCCTGATTCTTGCCTATCAAATAGAGCCCCGTAATTTTCAAGGTCTATAAGACGATCAGGTGCTTCATTAACTAGGATCCTTACAAGTTTGGGATCATTTAAGAATCCACCCCCCTTCATAGTATCCTGGTAGTGGATCTCGGGGTCGTCTTCAGCATCCACGAAACCGAATGCTGCATTATAACCGCCCTCTGCCATCCCAGTGCATCCTGATTTGAAGGATAGACCCTTTGATACTATCAGGGCTTCAAGACCATGCTTTGATACTTCTATGGCCGCTCGGCTACCAGCACCACCAGAGCCTATTATGAGAACATCACATTGATACACTTCGCTTTCCATAATCTATAATTTACCTAGTTACATATTATAAGTGTTATAGACAGATGAAAAAAATATTAGGAAAAGGGATAATGGGGGTTAGATTTGAAAAGAAAGGATATAATAAAACTAGCTAGGAAAGATTTTGAAAAGGCATGGGCTGAAACCGGCAAATTACTCAAGAAACCCCACCACGACATGGAATATCCCCGTCTAAGGTTTAAAATAGGAAAACCCCACATCCTTTATGATACAATATGGAGATTAAGGGATGCTTATCTTAAACTAGGATTTGATGAGGTTGTTAACCCCGTGTTCATTGATGAAGAACATATCTACAAACAATTTGGACCCGAGGCCCCTGCAATACTTGACAGATGCTTTTATCTTGCAGGATTACCCCGCCCAGACATAGGCTTGGGCCTTGAAAAGATAAATGAAATCAGAAAATTGGATGTTAAAATTGATGATAAGAAAATAGACAATCTAAAGGAAGTTTTCAGATCATATAAGAAAGGTATTCTTGCAGGGGATGATCTAGTAATGGAGGTGTCATCAGCACTTGATGTGAGTGATGAAACCGGTCTAAGGGTGCTTGAAAGGGTTTTCCCTGAGATAAAGGATCTGAAACCCATCCCTACAAAGAATACACTACGTTCACATATGACATCTGGCTGGTTTATAACATTAGAGTATTTACATGATAAATGTAAGCTCCCCTTAAAATTGTTCTCAATAGACCGGTGTTTTAGGAGAGAGCAGAGAGAGGATTCCAGCCATCTTATGACATATTATTCAGCCTCTTGTGTAATAGCCGATGAAGAAGTGGCACTAGATGTTGGTAAAGCCGTTTCAGAGAGCCTCTTGGAACATTTTGGATTCTCTAAGTTCAAGTTCCTCCCTGATGAGAAAAAGTCAAAGTATTATATTCCCGGGACTCAGACAGAAGTTTATGGTTACCATCCCAAGCTTAGAGAATGGGTTGAAATCGCAACCTTTGGTTTATATTCCCCAATAGCACTCTCCAAGTATGGTGTGGACAAGGATGTGATGAACCTTGGACTCGGAGTTGAAAGGCTCGCAATGATATTAGCAGGAGAAAATGATATACGAGAGATGGTTTATCCCCAAATATACAAGGAATGGGAGCTTTCTGATAGAGAACTTGCAAGCATGCTCAGGATAAACTTGTATCCTGTAACAGAAGATGGCCGGAGGCTCATGGAGAAGATAATAGATGTATGGAGAAAACATGGAAATGAGCCTTCACCTTGCAGTTTCACAGTATATGATGGCGAATTCCTAGGGAAAAATGTTAATGTAGAGGCTGTTGAAGTGGAAGAAAACACCCGTCTTTTGGGCCCCGCTGCGAATAATAGAATATTTATTTATGATGGGAACATACTAGGGGTTCCAGAGGAGGAGAAACTTGACACAAAACTTATAAAAGAGGCTAGGAAGAAAGGTATAGATACTGGGATAGCCTATATGGACGCCCTTGCCGCAGAAGCCGCATATAAGATCGAGGAGATGGTGGTGACAGGTTCCGATGCTGTTAAGGTTAGAAGTGCTATTGCACGTTCACTATCTGACCTCAACCTGAGATTAGACAAGGTTGGTATGAGATATATTACAAGTAAAAACAAGGTAATAGATCTTAGAGGACCCACATTTTCAACAATAAAAGCTAGGATAAAATAATGTACTGGAATCGTATCATAGATACAATGGCACGTTTACAATGTGAATGGTCAAAGAAGGTTATCAAAGAGGATGTTATTTCGCACTTTAAAAATATATGTGGTGCAGATGTTTCCTTCACAGTGAATAATAAGGGTATAGCAGCAGCCGTAATAATGGGCTCTAAACTAGAAGTCCTTGAAAAAAAATACAAGAAAGTGGAATTACCCATACCATATCTGAGTGGGTTTTTAGGCTTCAGAGAAGCTGATGCTATCTTAGATGTTGTTAAAGAATTAGAACATCCATTTGACGTTCTAATGGTTAATGGGAATGGCACATTACATCCAAGAGGTTTTGGATTGGCGAGTCATGTTGGAGTTCTTCTCGGGAAGCCCACCATTGGCATCACCAAAAAGCCCATAAAAGAAGCTGAAAGGGATAATTCACTTTTAAAAATAAATGGCAGAGTTGAAGGTAAAATAGTCAATGGCATGGTTGTAAGTGTAGGACATAAAATAAGTTTAAAAACTGCTGTGAAAGTAGTTAAAAATACAAGTATATATAAGATGCCAGAACCCCTCAGACAAGCCCACATATTTTGCACAGAAAAGGCTAAAGAGGAACTAAAATGAAAATCAAGGGGACTTTAACATCAGGATCTGGTGAAGGAGCTTATTACATGTCAAAGAAATTATACAAGCTCCAATTCAAGGAAAAACTAGGATTTGAACCGTATCCTGGAACCCTTAATATAATAATCCAGGAAGAGCATGTCCCTCTTATAAGAAAGTGTCTAAGAGGTGCGGAGAAAATAGAAGGAAAAGGCGAATTTGGAGATGTACTATATATAAAGTCCACCTTTAATAATAAAATCAAAGGAGCTCTAGTATTCCCAGTTAAAACACACCACTCACAGCGTATACTTGAATTCATAGCACCAGTTTATATTCGCCAAACACTTAAATTAGAGGATGGAGATACCGTCACCCTATACCTAGACGATTGTAAAAAAAATAAGTCGTGATTACAATGATCGAAGAGGCACTAAGGTCACTAAGGAAAGGTGAAATAGTACTAGTTTTTGACGCTGCAAACAGGGAAAGAGAAACAGATATGATATTAGCTGCGGAGTTCGTAACACCCGAACATATAAAAATACTCAGAAACGATGCAGGAGGCCTAATATGCGCCCCCGTATCAGCAGAAAACGCGGAAAAACTTGGGATACCATTCATGACTGATATAATGCAGGTTGCAAGCAAAAAATATAAAGTGCTTAAAAGATTATCACCCCATGACATACCCTATGATGAAAAATCAGCATTTTCCATTACAATAAACCACAGAAAAACATTTACAGGGATAACAGATAACGACAGGGCGTTGACAATACGGGAACTCGCACTATTATGTAAAAATGGTCAGCATGAAAGATTTGGAGAATTTTTCAGGTCCCCAGGTCATGTGACATTGTTAAGAGCCGCCCCAGGTCATGTTATCAACAGAAAAGGGCATACTGAAATGAGCATAGCCCTAATGGAGATGGCTGGGTTGACGAAGGTTGCTGTCTGTTGTGAAATGATGGATAACAAAAGTGGTAATTCATTAAGTACTAGGGATGCTCAGTTGTATGCCGAGGAACATGATCTAATCTTCCTAGATGGTTCACAAGTTATTAAAGCATATGAAGAGATGATAGCTTCAATGGGGGAATTATAAACTGTGTTTAAATTTCCCCTCCAAAACTTTTATTGGAATATACCCTCTAAATGAAGGTTTACGAGCTACTGAGCATATCTTTGAAAGGTTGATATTTTCTTCGATTGTTTTTAGGGCTGTGAGAGAAAAATCTTCGAGTTTGATTTCTATTTCTGGGGTTCCCCCTCTCTCACTAATATCGACTTTTGGGAGCTTATATATGAAATCACAGTCTAACGTGTGTTTTATGAAATCTGAGGCTTTCAGAAATATCCTATCATCGTAAACTCTGTTGAGGATAACTCCCCCTATTTCAATTCCTAGTTTTTTCATTAATTTTCCATGTGCCACTATATCAAGTGCTGCTGATTCTATACCACCTTTACTACAATTGGAAACTAATATTACTGGTATGTCGGCGGCGAATGCTATCTCGGCAGATGAGTATGGAGTCTTCTCATTTAGCATACCTGTTACGCTACTCATAACACCCTCTATAATAACAATATCATAGGTTGAATCCTTTAATTTCTTTAGAACATGTTCAAGCGGCATCCAGCCAAGTTTGGCTATTCTTATAGAGGAATATTCTTCCATTTTCTCTTTTATAAGGTAAAGTGCAGGTACTATATCCCTTACATCAGGTCCGACCTTTAATACCCCGACTTTGAATCCTCTTTTGCGGAGCGCCCCCGCAATACCCGTGGTTATAAATGTTTTACCTGAACCAGACCCTGTACTTGCTATCATTATCATAAGGGGACAGCCAGGCTCTCTTTTCTTATCTGGGACTTTGATATTCGTGTCAATGGCCAATTCAGATTTTATCTTTTTGATGAGTAGACTGTTAAGTTTTAGTATCTTTTTTTTATCTGTCTCATTTGCATCTAAAAATTTTAGGATGTTTTCAACTAGTCTTGGGTTGTAATCAAGGCAACCATGGATTAGAGTACCTACTATATTCCCTTCATCGTTACAAACCCCTGAGAGGATCTCCTGGGGGTTATCCTTATAATCGCTCCTTTTTATTTTTGAGTAGAATATGGGCTTTGCATCTCCTTTTATCGCCCCATAGGTGTGGCAATGAAATCCTATTATGTTAGTTCCGACAAGCCCCTTTGTCATGAATGATTCGCCAACAACAGAAGCTTCAACCCTATCATTATTTATCATAGGCTCAAAATTAACATTTAGAAGGCCTAAACCCTCCCTCTTGATAGGATAGGGGGATCTTCGACCTATATTAGTTTTTTCTCCAAGTACTTGGAATCCTGAGCATATACCTATTATGAAACCGTCTTTTGAGATTTTTTTGACTTCACGGGCAAAATCGGAACTTATCGAACCAGATTCTATTATGCTGCCTCCAGGAATTATCAGACCATCCAGTACCTTGTGGGCTGGTTCGCCTTTGACTAGGCCATTTTCTTTGACGATGTCGGTGGGTAGGTTGCCGAAATCTTCAAATGCTGGTACTGAGCCTTTCAAATATGCTAGTCCTATCCTCATCATCCTCGTCCTTTAAGTATCGATTCTATTTCTATCATGGCCTTCATGATTTTCCAATCTTCTAATGGTTTGGCCTGTAATTGTAAACCTACAGGGATCCCCTTAACTTTACCTATTTTCATGCTAGCAGCTGGTATACCCGCCAAGTTCGCTATAACGGTTAAAATGTCATAGGAGTACATTTCCATTGGTGTGATGGATGTTCCAATCTTGTGCGGTAGTTTAGGGACTGTAGGCCCTATTATGACATCCACATTTTTGAGAACTTTTTCTATTTCTTTTCTTATAAGGGAGCGTGCTTGGAGGGCTCGCCTATAATATTTACCAGAGAATTCTTTCCGGCTTATATATGATCCGATTTGTATCCTCCTTAGAACTTCTTCTCCGCAGACATCCTCGATTTTATAACCATATTTCCTCCCATCGTATTTTCTCGTTGCAGAAAAAAACTCCACATAATTTATAAGATAATAGGTTGGCAGGCAAAGGTCAATATACTTAAATGGGAGTTCAACCACGTTATAGCCTTCTTCTTTAATCGAGTTGATGGTATCTTCTACTATATCAACTATTGGATCGTCTGTAACCTCATGGAATTCTTTCACAACCCCAAATGTTAAATCTGATCTCTCTTCATCAAATAATCTGGTGAAAGATGTCCCATTGGATTCTATTGTTGTAGGATCCTTGGGGTCGTAGCCATTTATAACATCAAGTAACAAGCCTATACCATATAGGTCATTTGCTAATGGTCCTATTTGGTCGAAGCTCATGGCAAGGTCAAGGAGGCCCTGTCGGGATACGAGACCGTAAGTTGGTTTGAATCCGTAAACGCCGCAGTGTGATGCGGGATTTCTTATAGATCCTCCAGTGTCTGATCCTAAGGTTAAGTCGCACATTTGAGCCGCTACTGCAGCTGCGCTACCCCCACTTGAACCCCCAGGTATCCTGCCTTCTGCTGCAGGATTGTCTGTCACTCCAAAATAAGATGTTTCAGTGGAGCTTCCAGCTGCAAATTCGTCCATGTTGGTCATCCCGATTATTATACCATCTTCTCTTTTTATCCTTTCTATGACGGTGGCATCATAACTTCCACGGTAATTTTCAAGGGTCTTAGAAGCTGCCGAGACCATGAAATCTTTAACATTAATGTTGCTTTTCACACCAATCACTAACCCGGCCAATCTACCAAGTTTTTCACCCTTTGATACTCTTGAATCGATCTCAGCCGCCTTCTTAATAGCATACTCCTTGTTTACTTCTATGAAAGCGTTTATCCTAGGATTTTTTTCTTCTATGACCTCTAGGAAATTTTTAACATTTTCTTCTGCTGTTAGTTCATGGTCTTTGATTGATTCAACTTTACTAGCGATATCCATTGATAACACCCTTTATTAAAGTGATAAATTATACACATATAAGATTTTATCCACATATGCTGGTTATGGTGAGCAGATGAAAAAAACTCTACTATTAAAAAAGAGTGACATCAAGGATCTTGTAGACATGGATGATATCCTATTAGTTGTTGAAGAAGCATTCAAGGAGTATGCTCTTAGTAGGGTCCAAATGCCTCCAAAAAGTTATCTATTCTTTAAAATGGGCGATCTTAGGATTATGCCATCCTACCTAGAAGTTCCTGGAGTGGCCGGGGTGAAATGTGTTAACTCCCATCCAAAAAATCCCAAGGAATATTCACTACCTACTGTAATGGCCATTATAGAATTAGTTGACCCAGCGGATGGTTTTCCACTTACGATAATGGACGGTACTTGGGTTACGGATATGAGAACCGGAGCCGCTGGTGGAATATCAGTAAAATATCTTGCAAGACCAGACTCGAAAAAACTTGGGATAATAGGAGCTGGTAGGCAAGCATACACCCAGCTTATGGCCATTAAAAGCGTATTGGATATTGAGGAGGTTAGCGTATACTGTCGCACGCCATCGTCCAGGGAAGAATTCGCAAAGAAAACATCTAAAAAGTATGGTATAGATGTTATACCTGCAAGGACTGCCGAGGAAGCTGTTAAGGACAAGGATATTATAGTCACGGCAACCCCTTCAACCAAACCCATTATAAAATCTGAGTGGACGCCTCCAGGAGTGCATATATGCGCAATCGGGGCCGACGCCCCTGGCAAACAGGAATTGGATCCTGAGATCCTTATAAGGGGGCGGGTTTTCGTGGATTCATGGGAACAAGCTTCCCATAGTGGTGAGATAAATGTACCCCTCAAAGAGGGTCTACTATCAAAGGATGATATAGAAGGTACTCTAGGCCAGGTTATAATAGGTGAAATCCCAGGGAGGATCAAAGGCGATGAGATAACAATATTTGATTCAACAGGTCTATCGATACAGGATATGGCAACAGCAGCGCTAATATATGAGAGAGCTTCAAAGAAGGAAAGGGGAGTTGAAATAAGCTTCATGGAATGAAATGCCTTGTACAAGGTGGATTCTCAATATTTTTGAGTCGGGGGGTTTACCTTTTAAATTTCTGTTGTTTAGTGGCTCCAGTATTTATACAAGGTCCATGAGCGTTTGGGTTATTTTCTAATTCAATTTTGAACTCTTTTTTATGTTGGGAACATTCTCAAAGAGAAGTATTTGAGTTTTCCCGGTTTTCATTCCTTTTATAGGTGGGGTCTTTTAGCCGAAAAAAATAAAGTATATCAGAATATAATAATTGATGATATGCTGGAAGGGGATGTTTTTAATGGAATCTTATATTAGTAGTCTTTTAATTCGTATGGATCATGTTTGTGAGAGGATGAAGATTCTCAGCAGGACAAGGACGCTTAAAAAGGAGGACATGGAGAGGATAGATTACCACTTGACTCAGATCATGAGAATACTTAATGAGTGCGCCTAGTGTGATCGGATGATAGAGGTTCTACTTTTCGTCGCGACCTCCTTTATGATCGGACTTTCAGGTGCCATGGCTCCAGGGCCTCTTTTAACGGTGACGATTTCTGATTCCCTTAAAAAAGGGTCTAAGGCGGGCCCTTTATTAGTATTAGGCCATGTTATAGGGGAAGTTTTGCTCATTCTACTTATACTAGAGGGTTTGGGTTGGTTGATAACTTCTTCTTTGGCTTCTGCTTGGGTGGGTTTGATCGGTGGGGCTGTTATGATATTCTTGGGTTTGAATATGATACGGGATACGAGCTCTGGGATGGAATCTGATGGATTTAAGGATTTTGGCTTGGTATCTAAAGGTCTTGTGACTAGTGTTTCAAATCCGTATTTTTTTATATGGTGGGGTACGATAGGCGCTGCATTGATGCTTAAGGGTATGGAATTGGCGAAATTGACTGGATTGGCAGCTTTTCTCATTGGACATTGGTCTTCGGATTTTGCATGGTATGGTATTGTATCATTCTTTTCTGCTAGGGGTAAACCGATATTAAAGAGTAGTTACAGGTTTATAATATCGGCTTGTGGTGTTTTTCTCATTGTAGTTGGATTATATTTTATTCTTACATCTTCAATAACCCGCTTAATAGCATAATGTTTTTTTTATAAAAAACGAGAAATAAGTTTGATGAAAAAAGCTATTGTATTTGATAATTCAGGGACTCTCACTGAAAGGTATAGGGCGATCAAAAGGATTAAAACAGGTAAAATCTGTGATTTTATCAGTTCACTAGATCTGGTCGAGTATAAAAAGAACAGGGCTCTTGTAGTCCTCCAGACAGACCCTGCAGCTTGTATAATTAATGCCAGGCCAAACCAGACCATATATGATTTCATAACACGAAATAATATAGATTTGGGTATAAGCTACTCCAATATTGATATAAGCAAGGATGAAATCCTAGATATATTAAAGGATGACAATAGTAAAGTCAAAGATATACAGGATACCATAAGAGCTGTTTTAGATAGAGGATATGATATTGAGATATGTAGCGGTTCAGGGTTCATACTCAACATAGAAAAAAGAATGGTTGAATTTACCATAACAGCTGGTGGTAGATTATTCCCAGAAGTCTTAGATGTCATATCAGAGCTTAAAAAGAGGGATATGGATATTTATGTTGCTTCTGGTGACAGGAAAGGGGCTTTGGAGAAGCTTGCAATCACAATCAATATACCAACTTCAAATGTTTTTGCTACAGTAGATGCAAAAGGGAAAGCTCTTGTCATAAGAAGGCTTAAGAAAAAGTATGACAAGGTCATGATGGTTGGGGATGGCCTTAACGACATCTTAGCACTTAAAGAAGCGGATATTGGGGTTCTAACTTTACAACAGAGTAATAATGTTCATGAGAAGCTTTTAAAAGCTGCTGATATCATCATATATAATATAAGAGAAATTTTAGACATAAAATTTTGATGGGTAGGATAGTCTTATAATTTTTCTATTAACTTTTTTATCCTTGATTTGCTTTTCAGGACATTCTCGTAATTGTTGAGTTCTATTATACCCTTTTTCACGTTTTTGAGTAGTTTTAGGTTAAGGTTGCCTTCACCAACTGGCAAATGTTCATCCTTTTTACCATTATTATCGTTTATATGATAATATGCTATATTTTCAATTTTGAAGAAATTTTCAAGGTCTCCAGTTGTATTGGCATGTCCTATGTCCACCGTAGCAGAGCACTCACAAGCTTTGATGAATTCTTCATGTTCACGTGGATTGTTGCAAAGGTAGGAATAGCGGCCTGGCATGTTTTCGATGGAAAGTTTAACTCCAAGATCTTCTGCATAAATGGAGCAATCCTTTAGCGTTTCTTTCGCGAATTCAAGCGCCATGTTCCTTATTCTCTCTTCTTTTCTATGTATGAGTCCTGGGTGTGTTGTTATGGTGGTTGCACCAATATTATAGGCTAATTCTATTGTTTCCATTGTCTGTTTTTTGGTTTCCTCTCTGATACCTTGGTTTATGCTGGCAGGGTTAAGGTCAATTGTGGGTGCATGTAGGAATAATTCAACGTCATAGGATTCTAGAGATTCTATGAATGACTTATTTTCTAGTAATCTTCTGGGCCAATATGGGCCTTCGCAGAGTATTTCAATGAGTTGGAAACCGTCTTTTGATGCTATTTTTAACATTTCTTCAAGTGATTTCATGAATAATGCCAGTGTAGAAAAGCCGAGTTTCATGCTAGATCCCTCTTTTTATTTTTTCCTTTTGTGATGGATAAAACTTATATATATCAAAATTTGATATATCACAAAACTTATATAATGAGTGTGGGGCCACCATGAAAGATCACAACAATCACATAATAAAAAGTTTCATGCGAGGATTCGGTAAGACGATGATCTTACTCTTAATAAATAAGGAAAGAACCCACGGATACGAGATAATGAAAAAACTCCACAAATTCTATTCGATAAAGGGCATGTCCCATAAGATAAAACCGCCGGGTCCGAGTATAATCTATCCAATACTTCACGATCTCGAAGAAAGAGGACTTATAAAAGGAGAATGGGAGTTAAAAGGTGGAAGAAGGATTAAATATTACAAGATAACACCCCAAGGTGAAGAAACAGTCAAAAAAATCAAACATATACTTAGAAATCACATTATGAGGACTTGGGAAGAGTTCTGGGAAGACATACCCCAAAAGAGAAGGTGAAAAAATGAAATATGCCATAGAAACATTCGATCTAACTAAAAAGTATGGAGACTTCACCGCAGTCGACAGCCTAAACATGAAAATAAAAAACAAGACAATATTCGGATTCTTAGGCCCTAACGGAGCCGGTAAGACAACCACGATAAAAATGCTCACATGTCTCATACCACCCACAAGTGGCACGGCCAAAGTCGCAGGATATGACATAATAAAAGAACCAGACAATGTAAGACAGAAAATAGGAATGGTACCACAACTTGTAAGCTTGTACAAGGATCTTACAGTAAGAGAAAACATAGAATTATGCGCCGATTTTTATGGGATGCCACCGGAACTGAAAGAAGAAAGAATCAATGAACTCATGGAAATGGTCGACATAAAATACGCAGAAAATAAACTCGTAAGACACTTATCAGGAGGACAACAACAAAAAGTCTCCCTCGTAGCCAGCCTAATACACCAACCAGAAATCCTATTCTTGGATGAGCCAACCATTGGATTAGACCCAACAACCAAAAGAGTACTATGGGATCTTATAAGCGAATTAAACGACGAAGGACACACTATAATACTCTGCTCACACGACATGTACGAAGTAGAACTACTATGCGACCACGTAGGCATAATAAACCAAGGCGTACTAGCAGCTTTTGACACTCCCCAAGCACTCAAAGATGCCGTGATCAAAGAAAAGGAATCAAAAGTGGCCAAAATATTAAAAAAGATAAAAGAAGAAAGTGAAAAGGACGAAATTGTTGAAAGAGAAGGTAGAGAAATAAGCGTATTCATAGTTAACCTCACAGATGAAATTATTGAGGAAATAGAGAAACTGCCAATAGTCATGAAAATTAAGAAGCATCATCGCAATCGTATAACGATAAAAATAGATGAAAGATCAGAAAATGGTGTTAATACTGTTATAAGAACCATACTAGACAATGACGGGATTATAAAGTCCATTTCAACAAAAGATCCAAGCTTAGAGGATGTGTTCATAAAAGTAACATCCGAGAAGGTGAAATAAAATGGAAACAAAAAAGATCATGTGGATGATCAAAAAAGACCTCTTGGAATTATGGAGGCACAAACCACGTTTAATAGCCATAATATTATTCCCAATAATTGCCATAGTTTTCTTCGGTTATGGGATGGGAGGATCCCTTGAAAATATTCCTATAGTTATAGTTGAACAAAGCCATGGCCAAGTAACCAACCAGACAGTCGCGGCTATAAAAAATATGAGCCTATATGATGTCAAAGAAGTGACATCAGATCCTGAACAAGCCAAGGAGATGGTGAATTCAGGCACGGTTAAAGCCGCTATTATACTACCACCTGATTATGACAACCTGGAAAGTAGACAGGCCCCAACAGTCGTTTTATATGTTGATTCATCGGATCAGCTCGCAACTCAAGCAATTGTACCAGCAACACAAACATTATTCGCAAGAATTTCAGGAGAAATCGGAGTCCAGAAAATGCAAGTAGAAAGCCAAACAGGCCCCATAATACAAAATGGGAGTTCCAAAACGCTTCAAAGCATCATTAACGCCATTAACTTTGAAGTTGATAAAGTATATGGGGATGTGAAATATATGGATTTCCTAATCCCTGGTATACTAGCAATGACAGTAATGTTCGCATGTATGGGTGGTATGGGACGCTCGATCGCTGGTGAAAGGGAAACAGGGGAACTCGCAAGACTTTTCATGACACCAACAAGCATAGCGACAGTAGTTGGCGGCAAAATCATCTCCAAATTAATAACAGAAACAGGAAGAGCTCTGATATTACTCATAGTCGCCATAGTACTTTTCGGTGTAACAATAAAAGGAAGCATGCTCTTAACTCTCCTTTTACTCGTATTAACCGCCCTATGTTTTGTAGGCTTCGGTATAATGATCTCTGCACGGGCAGAAACTCAAGAAGATTACATGCAAATGATAATGCCATTCCAATTGCCAATGATGTTCGTATCAGGAGTCTTCTACCCAATAGAAACCATGCCGTGGTTTTTCCAGAAACTAGCATATGTATTCCCATTAACCTATGCGAATAATGCCTTAAGGGCTGTAATACTAAGAGGAGCTGGTATCACTGAAATTTGGTCAGATATCATAATATTAATCATATTCACTCTCATATTCTTCACATTAGGTGTTATAAGATTTAATAGAGACATATGAGGTGATATCATGAAAAGCAAGAAAATAATCATAGGATTCCTAATAACATGTGTTATTCTCGGTCCTGTGTCCGCTGTTGACTGGCCCATGTTCCATGGCAACCCAGAACATACAGGTTTCTTAGAGGAGCCTAGTGATTTCGCCCCCCACCCATGGACAACGAAGATAGGACCAGTTAATGCTTCACTAGCGATATTCAACAAGATAGCATATATAGGATCCTTAGATGGTAAGATATATGCAATAAATCTTGAAGATGGTATAATCCTTTGGGATTATAAAACAGGAGCCAGTATAGTGTCCTCACCAGCGGTGAAAAATAACACTTTATTTGTAGGCTCAAAGGACGGGCACGTTTATGCTATAGATATAGAAACTGGTAAACTGAAATGGAAATTTAAAACAGGCAATTCTATAGAATCTTCCCCAGCGGTTTCAAATGACACTGTCTATATTGGATCGGACGATTGCCGTGTTTATGCCATAGACATGGAAACCGGTTCAAAAAAATGGGATATCTACCTTGGCGATTCTATAAAATCCTCACCTTTACTTGTAAATGACACATTGTACGTTGCAGCTACAAATGGGAGATTATATGCGATCGGAACAGAAAAAGGGACAGAAATATGGAATTACACTACAGGAGACGCTATTTATTCAACTCCTGCATTCTATAATGGGACCATTTATGTCGCATCAAATGACGGCTACCTTTATGCTTTTAATGCTACTGATGGGACGATGGAGTGGAAATACAACCTCGGCAATAAAGTGTATTCATCTCCTACCATAGATGAAAGAGACAACAGCCTATTTATAGGGGCTGATAATGGAAACTTCACATGCCTTGACACCAGGGATGGACGATTAAAATGGTCATACCAAGCCGGAGGTCCTATAAAATCTACAGCAGCCCTTTTTGACGATTATGTGACCTTCGGTTCAGATGATGGCACGCTATATGTCTTGAATAAATATAGTGGAAAAGAAGAATGGAAATATTCACCCGGCTATTATCTGTTTAATTCCCCAATAAGATCCTCCCCAGTAGTCTATGGGAAGACAATATACTTTGCATCGGAAAACGGCTACTTATATTCTCTTGATAATGAAAAAAGGGAAGGTCCAACCCCAATATTCGCATATTACACCATTGGGATATTCATAATCATAATTGGAGTGATAATATGTATAAGAATATTGAGTAGATAGTCTATAAAGTCCTCTAAGGGTGAACATGGTCGGGGATTTGAAAAAAATGTAAAGTGGGATGGATAATCCCCGACACTCCCTAAAAAACTGCAAAATTTTCTATTTTCTTAACTGGATTTCAATTGCTGAAACGTTCGTAGCTGTTCCTTCGTTACCAATGATTTCCTCTGTGGAAATATCAATGTTGGCAACTTCAATGTCCGGTATGAAACGGTTTTTCACAATCTCGGCGACGTCAACAGCCCGGCTTATAGCTCTACCTCGGGCTTTTAATATCACCTCATCAGCTCCGCCGTTCATTTGGGTTACAACGGCCAACACATAGTTCATGACGGGTTTGTTTCCAATGTATACAACATTTTCCTCTGACATCACTTAACCTCCAATAGAATGTCTTAAACTCATTCCAGTCCATGGACTCTCTTTTCTGGTTATCCGCTGCTTCTGGAACATGTACGGATAACCCTCCCAGCCTCCTATGTTTCATTGGCTGGATTTCAGGGGTGTGAAATACCCCCACATTCCTCAAGTCCCATTTGAAAGATGTTTCCATTCGGGGCTTGTCTTCTCCCCCACATATCGGAAACTGTCACATTCATTAGTTATTATGATTAAAGGTTTTTAAAGTTTTCGAAAATGAGTGTGTATGGAATGTGTTTAAACATTTCCTTTGCCTTTACCTAAGATAGTCATTATGGTATGTAGAATTCTTCACAAGCTCAAAGGGGTAATTTTGTTTATAATATTCTTTTGTCAAGACTATTAGAAAGTTGCTTATATTGTAAATTGGGAAGCTAGCCGCTTAAGTTGGTTTAAAAATTACTTTTAATTAGATTAAGTATTTTTTGTGAAATGGTGAGCGCTCCTTGGAAGCCCAATGTTAATTCTTTTCCGTGCATTACATCTAAAACTGGGATTTTAAAGTTATAAGAAAAATAGGATTCTCCCAAGCCTCCTAATATTATGTTGGGTTTTTCTTTTTCTATAAACTTTTCAATTTCTCTAAGTTCTGGTTCAATGAGTATCTTCGGTTTTGCATCTCCAATAGCCCATTGAAGTTCTTTCAATGTATATTCTCCGATCAAGTCTATTGATATTAGTATGGGTGTCATTCCAAGTTCTCTGACAAAGGAAGTTAAAGCTATGGCTCTTGTGGGTCCTGCGATTATAGCGGCCTTGTAACCATTGAGTTCTTGGTGGAAATAATCAATAGATGGTTTTAATTTATCATATTCCCTTTGGAGAGGGTAATCTAATTTGAAATGGTCTATGAGTGTTTTGAAAAAATTTAATGAATTTGAAAATCCCATGGGAAATGGATAATAAATGAATGGCATTTCAAATTCTTCTTTGAGTATTTTGCAGGGTATGATGCCTGAAATGTCACAAAAAGAATAATTTAAGTGGGCCAAGGGGATGTTTCTTATATCTTCTAACTTGCTTCCGCTTGTAAGCACACAGTTTATATTTACACCCATCCTCTTGAGGGTTTTTTTAAGTTTTAAAAGGTCAGGACCTCCTCTGAAAACGCCTATAAGGTTTATTGAGGGTTTCTCGGCCTTTTCATTGGTTTGGTTGGGAATTGTGATATCCTTTATAAGTGTCTCTAGTACCTCCTCGTATCCTCCACTTTGATCCGATTCAAAACCCCCTGCACTTATAGTTATGATATCAGCGTTTATCTCATCTTTTAGTTCCCTTGCAACTTTTTGAATATCTTCTCCGATTATACTTGTTGAGCAGGATGTTAAAATGGGGATTAAGTCTGGTTTGTATGTTCTGTCCACGGCTATGATTGTTTCTTCCAGTTTATTTTCCGCCCCGAAGACTATATCTTCCTGTGATAGTTCAGTGGAACATATTCGTATTTTTGAACCGCTTCTCACGCTTAGAAGATATCTTATGTGATATGCACAGCCTCTTGGACCATGTATGACTGGTATTGTATTCTTTATGCCTATAAGAGCCCTTATAGCCCCAAAAAGTTTGCATGTGGACATTGGTTCCATCTGGGCCCACCTGTCATTTTAGGGTGAGTATTTTGTTTATGGCGTTGAGAACTGCTTCTACACTAGCCATTACAATATCTTCTCTTGTTGACCTTCCTGTTGCTTTATTGCCTTCTTTGTCACTCATCACCACAAAAACTTCTGCGAGTGCGTTCGTGCCTCCTGTTATGGCCTCTATATTATATTCTTCCAATTCTATATCGGCAGTTTCACTCACCAGACTGTGGATAGCATTTATGGCCGCGTCAACTGGTCCTACTCCTGTTTTTGCCGCTGTTTTGACCTTGTCCTTGATTCTGAGCTTTACTGTTGCTGTTGGCATCACACTTTCTCCTGTCATCACCGCTATACCTTCTAGTTTTACTATTTCTTCAGGTGCGCGTCCTAGGATTGTGATGGCCATTGCTTTAAGGTCTGCGTCTGTCACCCGTTTACCCTTATCGCCAAGCTCTTTCACTTGTTCGTAGAGTATTCGAAGCTGTTCATCACCCATTTCTATTCCATATTCTTCTAGCTTTGATTTTATGGCCTTTGTACCTGTATGTTTGCCCAGAACTATCCTTCTTTTATGTCCCACCATTTCTGGTTTGATCGGCTCGTATGTTTCGGCTTTTTCTTTCACGCCATGTACGTGGATTCCTGCTTCATGGGCGAATGCGTTTTCACCTATAATAGCTTTATTGGGTGGCATTTTAACTCCTGTGATCTTCGAGACGAATTCTGAAATGTCAACGAGCTTTTTTGTCTCGATATCCACTGGGATTCCATAGTGTATGATTAGGGCCATGACAACCTCTTCTAGGGCTGCGTTGCCTGCTCTTTCTCCTAGTCCATTAACGGTGACATGTACTTGGGTTGCACCTGCTTCTACTGCTGCAAGTGAATTTGCAACTGCTAGTCCGAAATCGTCGTGGCAGTGTACACTTAATGGTACTTTGAGGTTTTCATTTAGTTTCCTTATAAGGTGTTCCATGGCGCGTGGTATCATGACGCCCACAGTATCTGGGACATTTATAATGTGAGCTCCAGCATCTTCCACAGCCTTGTAGATTTTGAGCAGGTAATCAAATTCTGTTCTTGTAGCGTCTTCGGCTGAAAATTCTACTTTGACTCCATGGTCTCTTGCGTATTCAACTGCGAATATTGCTTTTTGGAGGATTTCCTCCTTATCCATTTTGAGTTTGTATTTTCTATGGATGGGTGATGTGCCAATGAATGTGTGGATGTAGTCCACGTCACAGGCTAGTGCCTCGTCAAGATCCTTTTTTAATACTCTTGCCAAGCCACAGATGTTTGCGTTTAGTGAAAGTGATGCGATACTTTTCACGGCATCTTTTTCACCTGGAGAAGAGGCTGGAAAACCGGCTTCTATTATGTTAACTCCCAGCTGGTCTAATTTCTTGGCTATTCCAATTTTCTCATCTACTGTAAGGGCTACTCCAGGTGTTTGTTCACCATCTCTTAGGGTTGTATCAAATATTCTAACTTTTCCTGGGAGTTTCATCTCATTTTTCACTTCCTCTATGTACTTTACTTCCTCTATGGACATGGCAATTCCTCAAAAAGGAGCTGGATTATAATATGGGAGGATTATTGATTATATTATTTTCTTATCATGTTTATAAACTTTCCTCTCTTATAATTGATAGATTATGTTGCCATGCATAAACTTAGGAAATTTCTAAGTCCAGGGGCTAGGCCCAGGATGAATATACTAATTTTTAAAGTGTTTTTCACGTATTTATCTTCAAAACCTTCAATAAGATATAGCACAGTTAATATTATTAATATTTTTAATGGGAACATTACAAAGGCTGTGTTGGTAATGTTCGTAAGGAAGGTTGGCAGTACATGCTGTTCCCAGTAACCATAGAAATCAACAGCAACAAAGGTTGTGGAAGCATCAAATAAATGGGCTGATAAAACAGACAAATTGGCCTTATCATTCAGAAGATCCCATCGCAACCCCAAGATCGTGAAAATACTTGTGAAAGCCGCCCATATAGCTAATATACTTAAGAAAGGTATGAGATTAAATGGTTTTAGGTATAGTATGTTTGGGATTGAAAGTATGAGCCCAGTCAAGAATATTATATGTTTATAATTCCATCCAAATTTTTCCTCGAGTTTAACAGATGCCAATAGGGTTACTATCGCTGTTAAACCTACTATAATATAAATTCCTGGTGTGACAAGAAAAAGTGTAAGTGGATAAATACCATTATCGACCAAGGCTCTCGCCCCAGATCCTAAAAATATGAAAGGGATGATTGGTAAAAAAAGTTCCCTAGGATCTTTTTTAATCCACCTAAACATCCTTATTATGATTAATACCACTAGGCCGAGAACTAGACCAAATACTATCGTGTTAAATAGGGTATAACCTGGATGGAGGTAGAAAAAATTTTCTTGTAAAAATTTTATAATAGGATCTAGAATGTTTTTGTAGGCTAACATTTTTATATTCTTTTAATTTTTTTGTTAATTACTTCTTTTAATATGAGGTGTAGAGGTGTTCTACTCCCCATGGGCTTGGTTCTTCCTTTTATTATAGCTGTGAGTATGTCATCTATATTTGGCTCGGAATCTATTTGTGTGAAGCAACTTCCAATGGCCGCTGTAAAATGGGCGTCACTTGAACCTATCATTGGAAGGTTTCTTTCCTTTGCGAGTCTTCTAGCCCTCCAATTTGAATAACCGAAAATGTAACGGGAGTTCAAAGTTTCTATAGCATCAACCTTTAAATCTTGGACATTCACAAAGAGACCTTCTCTGTATCTTACAAAGGGGTGAGGGACTATGACAACAGCACCTTGTTCATGTACCCTATCAACAGCTTCTTGGGGTGTAACACCCTTCTTTATTTCCTCCTGGATCCCAAGAGCTAGAATATGGCCCTTAGATGTGGTTATTTCCATGGCAGGCACTACTAGGATGTCTTTGAAACTTTTTGCTTCTTTTTCAGCAACCCTTGACCCTTGCATAGTATCATGGTCTGCGATTGCTATCGCATCAAGGCCTACCCATCTTGCCCTTTTGATTATCTGTCTAGGTGTTCCCTTCGCATCACCGGAATATATGCTATGGATATGTGGGTCAAGTATCATGGATGTTCTCCCCGATGGTATATTACACTGTTTATGAGGCCAACTGGTCCTGTCATCATCACATCCCCTGCGGGGGTGGCATGATATACTGGAAGATTTGTCTTGTCAAGTAATCTGCGTTGTGGTCCTGTTACTACCACCTTTTCGAATGTTTCTATGGCATTGACTATATGTGCTCCATGGCCTCCATCTCCATGGATTTGGGAGTGTGTGAGGGTTCCGTTTACTAATTTTTTGATGATTTTTTCGATTTTATAAGGGTTTAACATTTTTGTGTGGTGTTCCATGAGTCCCATGATTTTGCCGTTTTTGATAGTTGCTGCTAGTGTGTGGCCGTTGCCAACATCTAGTACTACAAGTTTTTCATGTTCTATAATTTTTTGGTCTTGGAGTGCGCCTGTTATTGCTGCGAATTTTGAGTCCATGAGTAATGGATTGTATTTTTTTAGGCTTTTTTTGATTGAGTTCATCCTTGTGAAGTATTTAGGGATTTTATTTGGGTATGCGAATTCTTCAGGTGGTGTGGGTTTTTTGAGTTTTTCTTTTATTTTATGGAATCTGAAGTCTCTGTCTCCCATTTTTTCTGAGTGTCCGTGGTCTTGGACTGCAATTGCGAGGTGGTCAAATTTTAGTTTGATGTTTAGGTTTGATAGGGCTGCTTTTAGTGCTTTTATGTTGATGTCTGCGAGTTTGATAGTTTTCCAGTTTTGGGGGTTTTCTTTTGATATTTTTATACCTATATTTTTTACTTTTTGGAGGTTGTCTTTTATTGTCCTTGCCGCTTCTGGTGTCATTGTTATTTTGTATCCCTTTTGTAGGTGTTCTTTGATTGCGAATGTTATTGGCCCGCCACCCATTGTGTTTCCTGTTAGGAATAGGTTTTGTTTGGTTTTTCTTATCTTGTTGGCGAGGATTTTTGTTGGGGATGGTAGTACCATTTTGATTGAGTTTTCGATATTATGTTTTGAATTGTATAACATTATGTCTTGTGTTCCTACCCCTACATCGATTGCAAGTATTTTCATGGGAGACTATTATGGTGTTATGTGTTAAAAAATCTACTAAATGTATATTATTGTACAACAAAGCTTTAAATAGTACCTTATAGATAATTTGGTATCATGCCAATCTATGAAAGGTGATCAAATGAACAAGATAATATTAAATGAAAAAGAATTACCAAAAAAATGGTATAACATAAACCCAGACCTACCAGCACCATTACCACAACCAAAAAACCCCGAAGAAAAAGACAACATAAGTAAATTACCCCAAATGTTCTCAAGCGGTGTACTAGAACAAGAAATGTCCATGGAAAGGTGGATAAAAATCCCAAAAGAAATTAGAAAAATTTACAAGAGAATAGGAAGGCCAACACCACTATTCAGGGCCAAGGGCCTCGAAGAAATGCTAGATACACCTGCCAAGATATACTATAAAAGAGAAGATTACTCACCAACAGGAAGCCACAAGCTCAACACAGCAATAGCACAAGCATACTATGCGAAAAAAGACGGCGCAGAAAGACTTACAACAGAAACAGGAGCAGGACAATGGGGGAGTGCATTATCACTCGCATGTTCACTAATGGGCCTAGAATGCAAAGTATACATGGTAAGAGTATCATACAACCAAAAACCCTACAGAAAAACCATAATGCAAATTTATGGAGCTGAAATTGTACCATCACCAAGCACAGACACAGAATTCGGACGTAAGATATTGAAAGAAAACCCAGAACACCCAGGATCCCTTGGTATAGCAATATCTGAGGCCATAGAAGAAGCGCTACAAAATGAAAAAGCATACTACTCACTCGGAAGTGTACTAAACCATGTATTATTACACCAGACTGTCATAGGACTTGAACTAAAAAAACAACTTGAAATCGCAGAAGAAACACCAGACATCATAATTGGATGTGTGGGTGGAGGAAGTAATTTCGGCGGGACGGTACTACCTTTTGTAAAAGATAAAATAGATGGAAAGCTCGACTGTGAATTCATAGCAGCAGAACCCATAGCTTGTCCAACACTCACCCAAGGAGAGTACCGATACGATTACGGTGACACAGCAGGAATGACACCACTACTTAAAATGTACACACTAGGACATGACTTTATACCCCCCTCAGTACACGCCGGCGGCCTACGATACCATGGAATGGCACCACAAATTGCACTACTAGTAAAGGAAAACATAGTGAAAGCACGAGCCGTTAGCCAAAAATCAGTATTTGAAAGTGGTGTGACATTCGCAAAAGCAGAGGGCGTCATACCAGCGCCAGAAACATGCCACGCGATAAAAGTAGCAATTGACGAAGCCAAAAAGTGTAAAAAAACTGGCGAAGAAAAAACAATAATAATCAACTTTTCAGGGCACGGATTATTAGACCTCCAAGGATACGAAGACTACCTTACGGGCACCCTACCAGAAAACAACAAATAACCACTTTAAATTTTTCAAAAAAACCGCACTTAATATTCCCCCAATTAAACTACTTTTTATATTTTATTTACCAAAATATTAAATCAAGGATAAGATATTCACTGATATATTCATTGTTTAGCATACTAACCCTTGAATCTGAAAATTATATGAAGTCTCCACACCAAGCAAAAATAATATCACAAATGAAAAAATCATATATAAATTAACAAATCTTGGAGGATTCGAATGTATAGAATTGGTGAAGCGCTTATAGGAAAAGGCAACGAAGTCGCCCATATAGATCTTATAATAGGAGATAAGGAAGGTATTGTAGGCTCGGCCTTCGCAACTGGACTTACAAATATTTCAATCGGCCACACGCCCTTGCTTTCTGTTATAAGACCCAATCTAATGACAAAACCTGCAACATTAATGATACCAAAGGTGACCATTGGATGTTTGGAAGATGCCAATAAAGTATTCGGGCCTGCCCAGACAGCTGTTGCAAGAGCTGTTGCAGATGCCGTCGAAGAGGGGATAATACCAAAGGAGAAGGTCGAAGACTTGGTCATAATTGTGAGTGTTTTCATCCATCCTGAGGCGGAAGATTACCAGAAGATCTACCATTATAATTATGGGGCGACAAAACTGGCAATAAGAAGGGCCATGGAAGGATATCCATCAATTGAAAAGATCCTTTCTGAAAAAGATAGGGGTGTGCATCCAGTCATGGGTTTCAAGCCTATAAGATTATGGAATCCGCCATATTTACAGGTTGCTTTAGATCTTGAAAGTATTGGAGAAATGGAAAGGGTAGTGGATGTTCTACCACCACGTGAAAGGATATTGCTCGAGGCGGGCACGCCACTTGTCAAAAAATTTGGTGTGGGGATTGTGAACAAGATAAGAGAATTGAGAAAGGATGCATTTATAATAGCAGATCTTAAAACTTTAGATGTGGGTAGAATGGAAGTTAAGATGGCGGCTGATGAAACAGCAGATGCAGTTGCCATATCAGGACTTGCAACAAAAGCAACAATTGAGAAAGCTGTCCATGAAGCGCGAAAACAGGGTGTATATTCTATTCTTGATATGATGAATGTTGAAAATGTCCCAGAAAAACTTGAAGAACTTAGATACAAACCTGAAATTGTACTTTTACATAAGAATATTGATGTTGGAGCAGCAGAAGTTTCAGAATGGGGCAACATCCCGGAGATAAAGAAGATCATAGGTGAAAGAGGATTAGTAGCTGTGGCTGGTGGGATAACACCATCCAAGACTAGAAGAGCCCTTGAAAGCGGTGCTGACATAATAGTTGTTGGAAGATATATAACTGGATCTAAAGATCCAAGAAGAGCAGCAGAAGATTTCTTAAAGGAATTACCACCGGACCCTGACACAATGAGATTACCACATGAGGAAGACGAACCAATTTAAACATTTTTTATTATCATCTAAGGATTTTAACTTATAAGTTAAAAGTTATAATTTATAAGTTATCAGTGGATTTAAAGGCACCCCCCAAATAACAAAAAATAATTATCCAACATACCGAAACTATTAAAAATATTAAAAGAATATGGCTGTTTTATAAAACGATTTGAGTCCAGGTGAAATAATGGATATAATCGGCATATGTGGAAGCCCCCGCAAACAAGCCACAGAATACGTGCTGAAAAAGGCGCTTAACACACTAGAAGATGAAGGATATGAAACAGAATTTTTCACTGTCAGAGGAAAAGACCTGAACCCTTGTAAACATTGCGATTATTGCCTAAAGAAAAAAGAGTGCATAAACAAAGATGATATGTACACCCTTTATGATCTTCTTCCAAGGGCAAAAGGCATATTAATGGCGACACCAGTTTACAATGGTGGGCTAAGCGCTCAGACAAAAATTATAATAGACAGATGCCGAGCACTCAACATGAAAGATTATGATATTCTACGTGGGAAAATCGGGATGGCAATTGCCGTGGGCGGTGACAGATCCGGAGGACAAGAACTTGCAATCCAACAAATACACACCTTCTATATAGCCAATGGCGTGATACCAGTAAGCGGAGGATCCTTCGGGGCAAACCTTGGCGCATGTTTCTGGTCAAAAGACACATTAGAGGGGGTTAAAAAAGACAAAGAAGGATTCAGAAGCCTCCATAAAACCCTTAAAATGTTCATGAGATTCTTGGAAAAAGGGTGAATAATATTTTATAAAGGCCAAGGATCCTTTATTTTTTCTCGGGTGATTTAATGAGCCGGACAAATAGCACATCAAAACTAGTGAAGGGTAGCTTCCTTATAATGATCAGCAGCCTCCTTTTCAGGGTTGGAGGATATATATACCGAGTATTCATGACTAGATTACTCGGACCCGAAGGTTATGGTCTTCTCGGCTTAACATTCCCCCTACAAGGAATATTCCAAATACTTTCAGCTGGCGGTCTGCCACCAGCCATCGCAAAATATATCGCACAACACAAGGCACTTAACGAGGATCAGATGGCAACACAAGTCCTCCACACTTCTCTGAAGCTGATGATCATCCTTGGTCTCAGTTTTTCTATTATAATATTCTTCTTGGCACCTTGGCTTGCAAATGATGTTTTCCATAAACCCCTTTCACTTTATCCTATACAGGCTGTTTCACTTATCACACCATTCAGTGTTATTGTAGGTGCATTTAGGGGCGCCTTCCAAGGCATTTATAAAATGGAATATGTTGTTGTGACACGGGCTATTGAACAAATATTCATGATAATATTTGCAGTCTTATTTGTAATGATTGGCTTTTATGCGGCTGGGGCTGTTATAGGTACAGGTTTCGGTTTTATAGCATCTGCCGTTTCTGCACTTATAATCTATAAAAAGTTACTTAAAGATTATCTGCCCCCAGTTGAACCTGAAAACAAATTAAACTTTCGAGAAGAGCTAGGATTAATGAAAGTCCTTTTAAGTTTTTCCATCCCAGTAATTATAACAGCCTTATCTGAAATGGCCATCTATGATATAAGCGTTTTTGCCATAGGTATATTCCTAGCAACCAAAGCGGTTGGTTATTATACCGCCGCAGATCCAATCGCAAGATTACCTCTCATAATCTCCCTTTCAGTTGCTACAGCTGTTTTACCAGCTGCTTCAGAAGCTTCGGCGCTTAAAGACAAGAGTTTGCTTGAAATTTATGTCGTACAATCTTATAGACTTGTTATGTTATTTGTTCTACCATTATGTGTAGGTATCGCAATATTTTCAAAACCTATACTCGAACTCCTCTTTGGGAGTGCTTTCATTTATGGTGCCGGTGCACTTACAATACTTGTAATTGGCATGACATTCTACACACTCTTCGCAGTATCTGCAAGTATCACCCAAGGAATAGGCTACCCTCGTCTTCCAATGTACATATTATTGATAGGTACCCCTATAAATCTAATACTTAACATTGTCATGGTGCCAGTTTACGGCATTGAAGGGGGTGCTCTTGCAACAACCATAGCAACATTCATTATAATGTTACTGTCGTTATGGAAAACGTTCCAAATCACCAATGTGAGACTACCATACTCCGCATTTTGGAGGATAACACTAGCATCCATTATAACAGCCATTCCGCTCATCATGATACCTAATACAATAACAGGACTTATAATCGCGCTTATAATATCATCCCCAATATATGTAGTGGCATTATTAATCGTGAAAGGTTTCGAAAAAAGGGATATACGTCTGATGAAACGTTTCAGTTCAAAAATGGGGCCTTTAAAGAGGCCGATCAACAAATTAATCGACCTTATCGATAAATACACTCCCAGATAATCGCAAGGATAACATGTCAAAAGAAAACTACAAATTAAAAATAAAAGGAAAAAACATCTGGCTCGATAATAAAAGGTTTAGATTACTCCAATCGATAAATGAATATAATTCGATAAGAAAGGCCTCTGAAAAATCGGGGATCCCCTACAGGACAGCGCTCCTATATATAAAAAGGATGGAAAATACACTTGGAGAAAAAATTGTTTCAACAAGAAGGGGTGGAGCTGGTGGAGGGGGAAGCAGTCAACTCACAAAAACAGGTAAAAATATAATACAGGAATACCTTAAAATGCTAGCCTTACTTAGAAAACAAAGCACATTTAACGAACTTAAAGGGATCATCAAGGATATAAATCTAGACGATAAAATTATAGAAATCAAAGTGGGGAGAAACATTATAAAAGCCCCATTAAAAGAAAAATTCGAAAAAGGTGAAACTGTAATCCTATTAATACACCCAGAAGACATATTACTCATGGACAAAAAATATAAAATAAGCGCAAGAAACCTCCTAAAAACTGAGATTAAATCCATCAAAACTGGAAATAATATCCTGAAGGTCAAATTAAAAATGGATAATATAGAGTTAACAAGTTATATAACAAGAGAGGCGCGGGATGCTATGAAACTAGAAATTGGCAAGGAAATCTTCGCAGGATTTAAGGCAACAGCCATAGAAGTCATAAAACCGTAAAAGGCAATTATATGAAGATAATCATAGATCATGAAAAATGTACAGGTTGCGGGGAATGTAAGGAATCATGCCCCAAGGGCGGTAAAATATGGACGATAGATCGGAAAAAGAAAATAGCGATCCCATCCAATCTCGAATATTGCCATCTTTGCATTATCTGCGCAAGCAGATGCCCCGAAGAGGCTATAAGAATAATAAGGGATGATAATTATGAGAAAAGCCCAAAAATCGAGGAAAACCCATGAAACCGAGGTTAAAGTGGACATAAATTTAGATGGTGAAGGAAATTATATCATTGACACAGGACTCAAATTCCTCGACCATATGCTAGAATCTTTCACCATGCACGGACTATTCGATCTTGAAATAAAAGTAAAGGGGGACTTAGAAGTCGATGATCACCACACCATCGAAGATGTTAGCATAACATTGGGCAAAGCCTTCAAAAAAGCCCTATCAGATAAAAAGGGTATAAAGAGAATGGCCCATGCAATAGTACCGATGGATGAATCACTCGCAATGGTGGCAGTGGACCTTGGAGGAAGGGCATATTCAGTCCTTGACATGGAATTTAAGAGAGACAAAGTTGGTGATATTTCAACAGAAAACATTCCACATTTCATGGAATCATTCGCAAAAAATGCTGAAATTAACATACATGCAAAGGTCAATGGAAAAAATGACCACCACAAGATAGAAGCTCTTTTCAAGGCACTTGCAATCGCGCTAAGAAGTGCTGTGAAAATCGAACATCAAAAAATACCAAGTACAAAAGGTGACTTATAATTTTAACAGATTATGATTGTATCATTAAGTGCACCTTACAGATAAGACGGGATAATAAAGGCTCCAAACATTGACAGCTTCTCCTTTAAATTAATCGTCAAAGATTAGAAAAAATGAAGTATTCTTTTAGAACTTTCTCGTTAGTTAATCTTGCAATAAGATTATAAAATAAGAGATTGTAGGAGATTGGACGCTTATAGTCACGCTTGAAATAAAGGATAAAAGATTAAGAAATTAGGGTATCGTAATGTGAAGGTGGTTAAAAAGCGATAATAGTATCAGCATGGAAGTTTTAAAGAAAATAGTTTTAGATAAGATGTTTAATGAGGCGAAGGCAATTGGGATCATTGGTGTTATGAATGTTAAATTGGGATGTCCCTCCAAACTGGTTTTAAAGGGATCGAGGTATTGTAACGGCAATTGGAACTGCTGTAAAGTGGTGCTTAGTCTTTCTCCCACGATTTTCTATGATCTTTAGAAGGATTAAATTCTACTTTGACATTTTGATGATAGTTTTCCTCTCAATTTTTAAAAAGATTTTGTTGACGCTGATCTGGGATATAATTTAACTTTTTAAGACTTTAAAGATTTTATATGTTCGGCGGCTATAAGTGCCGTTGCGGCAGCGCCTACAATACCCCTTGAAACTCCTGCACCATCTCCCACAGCATATAATCCGCTAATTGGGGTTCTCATATGCTTGTCCACTTTTATTCTCATTGCATAAAGTTTTATTTCAGGAGCATATAAAAGCGTGGAATCTGAGGCCACTCCTGGTATGACTTTATCAAGTGCTTCTAGGCCTTCTATTATATCAAGGACTATCCTGTAGGGTAGGACAAGTGCAATGTCTCCTGGTGTTACATCCTTTAATGTTGGCTTCACGGGACTCCTTTTTAATCTCCTCCAAGTGGATCTTCTCCCCTTTCTAAGATCTCCTAGTCTTTGTATTATTGGTTTGCCTCCGCCGAGTGTGTTAGAAATTTTTGCGATTGAAAGGGCGTACGCAGACGTGTTTTCAACCGGCTCTGTAAGCTCAACTTTGACTAAAAAAGCAAAATTGGTGTTTTCAGATGCTTTTGTGCGCATCGAATGCCCATTAACCCCTTTGAAATCGTCATAGGCTTCCTCGACCACGAAACCTTTGTTGCAGACGCAGAAAGTTCTTACAAAGTCGTCGTAGCTTTTTGTTATAATATGGAATTTTGGATCCCAGTTTATCTTTGTGATATCCTCCATTATGATATTTGGGACTTCAACTCTTACTCCTATATCCACTGGATTGTATTTTATAGGGATTGAAAGTTTTTTCATTTGCTCCGCAAGCCACATGGAACCAGATCTTCCAGGTGCAAGGATCAAAAACCTACATTTTATGATATTCTCCTTCCCATTCTTATCTTCGATTTTGAGCCCCTCTATTTTTCCATTTTTTGTTATGATATCTAATGCCTTTGTTTCTAGGAGAAATTCCACGCCCCTTTTTTCAAGGTCTTCTTTTATGGATTTTATGACCATGGGCGTCTTATCGGATCCTATATGCCTTTGAATGATGGGAATAAAATTTATACCTGCTGCTGCTGATTTTTTCAAAATTTTTTCCACTTCTTTTTCTTTGGGCGAATATAATTCCTCTGGGGCTCCATGTTTGAGGAAGAAACTGTCAACTTCTTCTACAAGCTTCCATGCCTTTTTTGTATCTACAAATTCCTCTAGGTCGCCTCCGATATCTGGTCTTAGGTTTAGTTTTCCATCTGATAATCCGCCAGCTCCTCCGAGGCCGCACATTATGTTACAAGGTGAACATCTTCTACATATACCATCTTTTAGGGCCGGACAATACCGTTTATCCATGTCCCTTCCTTTATCAACCACTAAAACCTTTAAATGATCTGCTAGTTTGTCTGCGGCGATGAGACCTCCAGGACCGGCCCCAACTATTATTACATCAAACACGAAAACACCAAAAAAAGAGGAAAATAAAAAAATAGATTTTATGAAGGTTTCTCGAGTAGTTTTTCCTTGGATAGTGTTTCTCCTTCTTTTCCGTGTGGTGTTCTCTTGACGGTGTCATTGGATTTTTCTATTTCTCTTGCTTCTTCTGCTAGTCTTGCGGCTGTTGACATCATTTCGTGTGCTGATGCTACTATTGGTATGTATTTTTCTGGGTCTTGTACCATGAAGCATCCTTCAACGTCGATGTCAGCGACTTTTGATGCTATCTCATATGCTGCCATGGCTTTTGCCTTTGCATATGGGTTCTTGAAGTCTGCGGCTTCAACTGCTACATCTCTTGTAATTACAAGTTGTGGTAGTTCAATTTCTTTTCCAGCTTCTACATCAGCTATCATGGCGTCGATTGTGTTGTGGACTACTCTGTATGCGCCTGTTAATGCAAGTACTTTCATTAAGTCTGCGTTGAATGCTGCCATCTCGGTTGGGTCTAGGAATTCTCTCCTTGCACCTATCATGGAGTCTGCTTTAACTATAATGTAACCGAGGCCTTGTTCTTCGATTTCGTCTTTCACGCGAAGTCCTGGAGCATCTCCCACTATCATTGCGGGTACGTCAGCTTCGGAGAGTAGTTCTCTTGCTCTTGCAGGTCCTGGTGCTCCTGGGTTTGGGCTTATGAATATGACAAAGTCTCTGTCTAGTTCGAGCATTTTGGGGACTACAAATTCTATATCATCAGGGTTCATTTTTGTTCCAGATCCCATTACACGGATCTCGACATTTGGTCTGTCAGCTCTTTCATCAAGTACTAGGTCTATCACTGGGGATGTCCCAAGGTTTCCACATTTTAGTACACCGATCTTCGCAACCATTTTATATCACCACATTTTATTATTCCGGTATTTATTAAGTATTTTTTCATCTAACATTTATAGTTAAATTTTTATACCAGTAAGATGAAAGAGGTGATTGTGAATATTTTTTTCTGCCTTTAAAGCCCCAATCATGTGAAATTATCTACTAGAAGCTGTTTGTAGGTAATCTAAGATTGTTTGTCCCCTTGTTATCCTATAAAAAAATTTTTGTTTGTAAAAATACAAATAGGATGATATTGGTGGATAATCATCTAAGGGGCGGTAAGTTCACTTAAATTTTGATCGGGCCTCCCATATTTTTTTGAAACTTTTAAAACCGCCGCATGGACCTTTTGGTTGGAAGCTTTCCAGTAAGTTGATCAATTTCTCTACAGATTCCTTTGCAGTTGAAAGTAGGTAAGTTGAATCTGGAGGCTTTAGATCATGTATAAGATGGTCTATGTCCTCTATTTTAGCTATGGGTA
This sequence comes from Methanothermobacter tenebrarum, assembly GCF_003264935.1. Lineage (NCBI taxonomy): Archaea > Methanobacteriati > Methanobacteriota > Methanobacteria > Methanobacteriales > Methanobacteriaceae > Methanothermobacter > Methanothermobacter tenebrarum. The sequence continues at coordinate 60,850 of NZ_QLOE01000006.1, read as the reverse complement.
TGCCTATTTTTTCACAGAGATCGATACTTGCATGTTGACGATGAAATCCTGCAATTTTTATTGAGGGAACCCTAAGAACGCCGGCTTCTATTGTGACACCCATGCCAGCAGCATAGATCATGGCTTTTGAAGCTTTCATTAAGCTTGGGAGATCAACAAACCCTTCTAGAATGTGGATTTTTTTTGAGGTTATATTTTTCTCGATGAGTTTCCTATCAAATCTGAAAGGTGCCAGTAGGACATCTTCTTTTAATGCTTCCAATGTCTTGATTAGAGGTGGGATATCATTGGTTTTCAAATCGCCTCCAAGTACTGCAAGTATGAATTCGTGAAGGTTGTACTTTTCTTTAACAGCCTTTGGATCTTCGAGTTTTAAATTTTTTACATAGAGGGCATGAGGATAGCCTCCTATGTTTTCTACGTTTTTTAAATGATAATTGGTTTCAAGATATTCCTTGTATTCAGCAGAGGGTGCTGTTACGAGGTTGGCAAATGCTATCATTTCAATGGGGTTATAAATGTCTTGTTCAATATGTAATACTGGTATTCTAAGTAGTTTAGCGGCTGCAATACTCTTTCGCACATCACCTGCATTACCGCAAGTTAAAAGGATCTCTGGTTTGTTTTCTTTTAAAGCTTTAAAAGCCTTTTTAATATCTGATAATATCCTAACTGCGATAAGGATCTTGTTACCATTGGAGCGCCTACTCTCCCCAATTGGATATATACTTTGACAATAAGGTTCTAAGAGTTCTTTAACACCTCTTCCATGGGATAAAGCGATGAATTTGGCGTTAAATTCTTCCATTAATGGTATGAATGTTTTTGCAGGTGCTAATTCAGCTGCGATGGCCACTTTCATAATATGCCTCCTTTATTATCACAGCCACAGCTATTAAATAGAATATCCATACCACAAGATCTGTAGGGCCAGTTTCAATCCATACAAGAGTGTGAGCTAATATTATCGCGTATAAAGCTGTGAAAAAACCTTTTTTGACCCTTTGGATTATATGGAGTAAACCAAGGATCAAACCTATGATGAACATTTGTGATATCATGGCAAAAAAGCCGAAGTCTAGAGTTGCGGGTCCAAAGATTGTTGAGGTGCTTGAATGTTTATATCCTAGGACTGTTGTCCCCACGATAATCCTAGGATCAGTAGATGTGAAAAATCCGGTCAAAGTAGAATATAATAATCTACCTTGTGTAGCGCCCTCAAATTGGATTAAACGGTCAAAAACTGTTAATGTATACCCTGCACGATAAAAAAATAATTCTATGGGATTTAAACTCCAATGCTGCCATTCTATCGACTTAACGGCAACATAACCTATAAGAATGGTTAGGGAAATTATAAGGATTCCAATGATAGTAAGCTTCCCTATGGAAATGTGCCTTGTATAATATAGGTTTATAAGTACACTGAGTAATATGACCACTGTGGTCGTCCTATATCCTGTTAAAGCGAACAAAATTAGTCCAAGGATGAGAAGCCCATAATAGAAATTTCTTTTAAATCTGGCCAGTAATAGATTTATAGAAAACAGGAATAAAAGATAAGATATGAACCAGATTTTGGTTAGGGCCTTGGCTTTAAGGTATCCGCTAAATAATGGTATGCCACCAACATTGTACAAGTTCCATGCCGCTAATATTGTACTTATGATTAGAATAATTAACAAAAGTGGTTCATAAATGTGGCTAAATTCTCCTTTGACCTTATATGGGGATAATTTGAAATTTGAGGATGCTAGAACTCCTAAAGCGTAAAATAGTGAACCTATACCAATATAGATTATGGAGATTGGTGATGGGAAATTTAAGCCCCTGATTTTATAATGGAATGCTACATATGCCATTAGGAGATATGCTATGATTGCAACAATTATTATATAAGGTGAAAAAATGTCCTTATTCTTAAACATGGGTATCATCTTATTGTTCTAGTGCATTGGATGTTAGTGTTGCCGCAAATGTGGGACATGAAGCTGTATGTATATGAATATAACTTGCGAGGGTTTTTTTAGATGTGAGACCATCCATGCCCTCTTTTATGCCCTTTCCTCTCTGTATTTTAAATGCAAATTGTGGATTGCCTGTAACTTGGATGTTTGAGTAATGGAATTCATGTCCTTTGAAAATTTCAGTTCTTGGAGATATTATGTTGTCTATTACTGATTTTGCTATTACGTAACTTAAACCTTGAACTTTCCGTGTCATTGTAGACTTGTAGGGGAATATGTTGCACATTTCATGTCCATCTAGGGATTTTGAAAGATATAATAGACCCCCACATTCACCAAATATTGGTTTTCCATCTTCGTGGAACTTTTTGATGGAATCTTTCATTGAAGTATTTCTTTCGAGTTGTTTTGCGAAAATTTCTGGGTATCCTCCACCGATATAGATTCCATCGACGTCAGGGATCTCTTCATCATGTAATGGGCTGAAATAATATAAACTGGCTTTATTATCCTTTAGAGCCTCTAGGTTCTCTATGTAGTAAAAGTTGAATGCCTCGTCATATGCTACGCCTATTTTAACCTTTTTACGGTTTTTTACCTGCCAAAGAGGTTCTCTTTTGCCTTTTATTTTTTTAGCGTTTTTCATTATGTTTTTGAGTTCATCAAGGTCAATATATTCTTCTACTACATTTCCCCACTTTTCTATTGAAAATTTTAAATTTTCACGTTCAACCGCAGGCACCAATCCTAAATGTCTCTGTTCAACCTTTAAATCTTTTCTTCTAGGTATGCCACCAATTACTATAGTATCTGAAAGCTCTTCAATGGCTTTTTTAGTTTTAAGGTAATGCTTTTTATTTTTAACTTGGTTTAGGATCACTCCTTCAATTTTAACCTCAGGATCCAATGCTTTGAAACCAAGCACTATTGCAGCTGCACTTTTTACCAAACTTCTAGAATTAATTATCAACACAACAGGGGCGTTTAAAGCTTTTGCTATTGATGCTGTACTCCCAACATCATCAACTGGACTTATACCCTCATACAAACCGCGAACACCCTCTATAATAGCCATACGTGCACTAGATGCCTCCATGCCCCTTATGAATGCTTCCCTGATCTGCCCCTTTGACATGAAAAAAGAATCAAGATTACGTGAAGGATTACCCGTGGCCATAGTATGATAAGATGGATCTATATAATCTGGGCCAACCTTAAAAGGCTGAACGCCCTCACTGGATAATGCCTTCATTATACCAGTGGAAATGGTGGTTTTACCGACAGCACTACCACTACCTGCAAGCACAACTCTCATAATATAGGATCCAATAAAACTCCTATTTAATTCCTTCGAAAAGAAGCTCCTTCATAAAGAGTGGATAATAAGTCAAAAATTCTAGCTATAAAATTTCAAATTATTAGATTCGCATTCTATATCTGAATAGGGGATATGAGGAGTATTGAATCATATAATATTGTATGCTCACATTAGAAGTGAAAAAGTATAAGTCCGATCTTTAGCTTATTGAAAGGATCCATCTAAAAAGTAGAGAAATGAAAGCCAAAAGTATATAAGGATCCTTTTATGTCCATTTATCTTAACAAGAAAAAAAGAAATTTTAATAATACCAAAAGCCTTTTGGCTTCCTTTGTGGGGGGTAGGATATGGTCGTCCAGAATTCGTCTCCAATCCAGTACTCATAAGATATCATCAAAAAATTATATATAAATCTTTCCATCTTCCACAGATATAACTTTAAAAAGGCAAGTCAAAATTTATCGCAGATCCTTCAGAAATTGAATCTATGGTAGCAATTTTTGTGGTTTCTGCAGGGCTTTAAGGTATTTTAGTCAACTATTAAATTATTTATTCTACCTTAGTACCGCCCCATATTGCTATGAGTCCAACGATTATTTTCAATGCTGCATGCCAAACCGGATCCTTAAGATTTGGAAATGGGAATCCAACAAAGCCGAGTATACCCATTATTATTAACAATATACCAATTATGTAAAGTAACCATTTTGTCACAATACCACCCCCTCTCTAATCAGCCCTGCAGAAACCAAATAAAAATTATATAATGAAAGTAATATAAATTTTATTAAATAGTGTTTTTGAGTATGAAGTTATGTTAGAGCGCAAAAGAAAATTGCAAATATTAAGTGATTCTGCACAATTTGACCTATGCGATTATAGTGCAGATGAAAAGCAAAGAAATGTAAATCTTCCTGGAATATATTATAGTAGTATGAAAGGTTGTAAGGTTCCCTTATTCAAGGTTCTGCTTAGTAATAAATGCTACAACGATTGTAAATATTGTTTAAATTGTAGTAAACGGGAATTCACGCGCATTGAACTAGAACCGGATGAATTATCCAAGGTTTTCATGGATTATTATGAAAAAAGGTACGTGAAAGGTTTATTCTTAAGTTCGGCCACGATAGATGATGTTGATAATACCATGGAGAAACTCGTTGAAGTGGTGAGGATTCTACGCCATGATAAAGGATATGATGGTTACATACACCTTAAAATTTTGCCGGGAACTTCGAAGGAACTGATTAAAAGAGCCATGGAACTGTCAAATAGGGTGAGTATCAACATTGAAACAGCAACAGCAGATGGACTTTCAGCCCTTTCATCAACCAAGGACTATAAAATAGATATTATAAGGAGAATGAAATGGATAAAGAAAATCCATGACAAGAACCCTGATCTCACCCCTTCTGGTCAAAGCACCCAATTCATTGTAGGCGCGGTTGAAGAAACCGACCAGGAAATTCTGAAGAGGATATCATGGCTTTATGATAAATTAAATATTAAAAGAACATATTTCAGCAGCTTCCAAGCATTGGATGGCACTCCATTAGAGGATAAACCAGAACCCGATCCCAGACGTTCAATACGTTTATATCAAGCTGATGCATTGGTAAAATCTTATAATTTTAAATTAAGTGAATTTGAATTCAATGAAGGGTTTTTAGACTTGGAAATGGATCCAAAGTATGTGGCAGCGCTCAAAAGTGACCTGTTCCCATTAAATATTAACACTGCTACTTACGATGAACTTATACGAGTACCTGGTATCGGCCCTATATCAGCAAAGAGGATAATCTCAAAAAGGAGGAAAAGCAGAATAAATAGTCTAGATGAACTTAAGGGAATGGGTGTATGGGTTAAACGTGCTGGAAAATTCTTGTACATTGATGGTTATCAAAGCAACTTAGATAACTTTCAATAATCCTATCCAAGTTCTGAAAATAGATCCCATATCTCAGGGTATTTGTTTTTAACAGCTTCTTCGATTAAAAGAGACGCCTCTTTGCTTATGCTGAATTCCGGTTTTGTCTTCTTTAGGTATCTTAAAACTGCAGCTGATCTTGCGGACCATAATGTTATCCTAGGGTTCTTTTTAACCTCTTCTAAAACCTCTTTGACTTTATCCTTGGAGTGTGTGCTTGGGGGTGTTAATGTATCCTTAGCATGTTCCTTTTGTGGAGTGGTTGTTGATTTTGCTTTTATTAGAGCGTCAAGACCTCTTCCAAGACTTTTATTTTGTCTTGTCATTTCTCGTCCTCCATCTCGATCAGTTCCTCTGCTAACTTAAGGTATGCTTGGGAACCTTTACAGTCTTTGTCATAAATTATGCATGGTTTTCCATGACTTGGGGCTTCTGCTAAGCGAATGTTTCTTGGTATTATTGTTTTGAAGATGTATTCTTGCGGAGAGAAGAAATTTTTAATTTCTTGGTAAACTTCCCTTCCAAGTCGGGTTCTTCCATCATAGAGTGTTAACAGTATGCCTTTTATTGGGCATGGGCTTTTTAAGCGGCTTTCAACCAATTTCATGGTTTTAAGGAGGTCAGCCATGCCCTCAAGGGCGTAATATTCTGCTTGTATTGGTATTATAATGCTATCGCCTGCAACAAGGGCGTTTAATGTTAGTATTCCAAGGGATGGTGGGGCGTCAATGAATATGTAATCAAAATCTCTTTTGATGGGGTCTATAGCTTCCTTGAGTATGGTGTGATAGCCTATTTGGCTGGTGAGTTCCACTTCCGCGCCGCTGAGGGCAAGGTTGCTTGGGATAATATACAAGTTGGGTATCATTGTCTCATGTATCGTATCTTCTATTTTTGCTTCTCCGCTTATAACAGAGTATATTGTCGAATTTAATTCTGCCTTGTTGACTCCAAAACCTGTTGTTGCATTTGCTTGGGGGTCTATATCAACTATTAGAACTTTTTTGCCCAAAATTGCGAGTGCACTTGATAAATTTACTGCTGTGGTTGTTTTACCACAACCTCCTTTTTGGTTTATAATGGATATTATTTCACCCATGGAAAACCTCCAAGAATTTAACTATAATAAGTTCTAAATTATCATTTATAAAGTATACCCTATAACTTATAAGTTATAACTTACAATGTGGGTTCATATAAATTTCACAAAAATCCTACCCTCAGAAATTGATTCTCTCAGAAACCCTCACAGGTAACGTAAGTGGCCTGAAAGGCATCCCCTTTACTTCATTTTTCACCATGGAAATAAAATCTCCCAACTTGAAAATCTCTTTCGCACCAGTTTTCCTAATATTCACTGAAAATTCAGCACTTTCAAGTTCTCTGTCACCCACAACTATAACATACGGTATCCACTCCTTGGCCGCATCCCTGATTTTTTTACCAACACTCTCTGGCCTATCATCCACATCAACCCTGATACCCTCATCCCTTATCTTATCAGCGATCTTCATTGAATAGTCAACATGCCTCTCTGCAACTGCTATTATCCTAACTTGAGTTGGTGAAAGCCACACAGGAAACATTGGAGGCCTCTTTTCCATTTCAATCGCAGCCTTCTCCAACAAACTACATATTACTCTCTCTATACTCCCAGTAGGGCTGCAATGGAGTATTATAGGATTTCTATCAGCCCCATCTTCTTCGAGAAATGTTATATCAAATCTCTCCCCACTCTCAACATCTATTTGGACTGTTGGATTCTCTATGGGCCTTCCAAGATAATCTATCGCCGCAAAATCCATTTTAGCTATCCAATAGTGCTTTCTTTCAGGTAAAAGTTCCAATAATATTGGTTTACCAACCTTCTCCACAAGTGAAAGTATCCAATCCCTGTAACTATTATAGAAATCCTCTGTAGCCCTGAATATCACCTCATAGTCCACTTCAAAATCCCTGGAAGTTCTAAGACAAATTTCAACTTGCTTCTCAAACTCTTCAAGTGCTTGGCCCATGTCCCTACATACTGTGTGAAGATCTGGCATAGTGAAACCTCTAAGTCGCTTAAGACCAACAACTTCTCCCTTCTTTTCTAGTCTGAAACTGTAAGTTGAAAGTTCATAGACGCGAACAGGGAGGTTTTTCCATGTTAAAAACGAGTCTGATAATATCCTGAAGGCCCCGAAACAACAAGCATATCTTAACATTAATTCTTTTTTGTTTTTCATCCTGTATTGTCTTTCCCCAAACTTTTCAGCGTGCACTCTTATTGCTTTGTCTTCAAGGTCGTACATTATTGGCGTTTCCACAGGCATGGCACCCTCCGATGTTACGAGTTTATATACGTAATCTGCTAGGAGATCCCTTATAAGACGTCCCTTTGGGTACCAGCGGAGGTGTCCAATATCAGCAGAAGGTTCATAATCAGCCAAGTTTTTTTCCTTCATGAGTTTAACATGGGGTGGTTCTCCTCCTTTAGTTTCCAAGACTCCTAACTCGTAGTCTACAAGGGATTTGAAATTCTTGCTTTTGAATTCAAAATCTTTGGGATCCATAAGTTTTCCATTTTTGATTATGAACCATTTGGATTCTATTTCTTCCTTGGCTATTTTTTCTCTTTTAGGTTCTGCTTTTATTGTCCTTGAAAGTTCCGAGAGTGGATGGCCTTTACATGATATCTTGAATGCCTTGTACCATCCGAATGGTACTCTTGAAACATTGAATCCTTCATTTTCCAAGGCAGTTTCCATGCTTTTTAGGATTTTTTTCGCCATTTCGGGCGAGCTTAAGGATGAACTAAGGTGAGCATAAGGGTATATGACGATTTTCTCGGCTTTAACTTTGTTAAAAACCTCTTTTATCTCTTTGATGGCATTTTTGATCACAGCCTCTGGGTTGGTTTCATCTTCTTTTTCAATTGCTGTGAAAACTACTAAAGATTCTTTGAAGGACCCTTCCATCATCTTCTCTGGTATATCCTCTGCTATACTTGTTTTATCCCGTACATTGTATTTTAGATAATCCGCGTGGATTAAAAGTATTCTCATCTAAATCACCTAAGGCCTTTAAATGTGGAGTAAACTTCAATTATTTAATTTGAATCTTTTGAGTATTATAAAAATTTTGGGGGAGGGTTTACTCTGATCTAATAAAAGAATTCCAAATAGGATATTTGGATTAACTTTTCGACGATTCTTTGATATTTAGCGACAAAAGCTATTTATATATTTTGCATACACAACAGAAAATGGTGATAGATTATGAAATATCGCTGTAAAGTATGTGATTATATCTATGATCCAGAGAAGGGCGATCCTAGCCAGGGTATAAAACCTGGAACGCCCTTTGAGGATCTGCCAGAGGATTGGATTTGTCCAATCTGTGGGGTTGGAAAAGACCAATTCGTGCCATTAAAAGAGGAAGGACCCATTCCAAGGGTAGAAGATATTCAAATGTTTTGCTACCAATGCTCTCAGACAGCAAAGGGGAAGGCTTGCACAATAAGGGGAGTTTGTGGAAAAGAGCCAACAGTTGCAAGATTACAAGACAACTTATTATTTGTCATAAAAGGAATTTCCGCCTATCTTTACCATGCGAGAGAACTAGGATATAGTGACAATGAAATAGACGCATTTCTTGAAAGAGGATTCTATTCTACCCTAACAAATGTCAATTTCGACTCAGAAGAATTTATAAAACTTGCACTTGAAGCGGGAAAGATGAACATAAAAACAATGAAGCTTTTAAAAAGGGCCCACATAGACAATTATGGCGAACCAAAACCCACAAAAGTGGAAGTTGGAGCATCCTCCGGGCCAGGAATCATAGTAACAGGGCACAGTTTAAAAGCACTCGAAGAATTATTAAAACAGACAAAAAATACAGGTATAAACATTTACACCCATTCTGAGCTTTTACCAGCTCATGGCTACCCTGGCTTGAAAAAATATGAACATTTGAAGGGGCAGCTTGGCGGTCCATGGTTTGATCAAAAAGAAACATTTTCAAAATATCAAATTGCAATACTTGGAACATCAAATTGCGTACTCCTCCCAAAGGATGAGTATAAGGACAGAATGTTCACATCTGGTGTTGCAAAACTCCCAGGAGTAGAGTACATTGAAGATTATGATTTCACACCATTAATTGATAAAGCCCTTGAATTACCATCACTAAAAGAAGAAGAGGAAAAGAAAACATTTACAACTGGTTTCGGCGCTTCAACCATACTATCATTATCTAACAAGATAAAAGAGCTTGTAGAGGATGGTAAGATCGGAAGATTCTTCTTGGTTGGTGGATGCGACTCCCCACTCCCCCAAGCGAAATATTATAGAGAATTCGTAAGTAAACTCCCAGATGATACCATTATATTGACACTCGCTTGTGGAAAATACCGTTTCAACGACATGAACCTTGGGGATATAGAGGGAATACCACGTCTTATAGACCTTGGACAATGTAACGATGCCATAGTAGCAATAGAAATCGTAGAAGCCCTCAGCAAAATATTCAACATGGAAATAGATGAACTACCACTTAACATTGTCCTAAGTTGGATGGAGCAAAAAGCAACAGCCATACTCTGGAGCTTACTCGCACTAAACATGAAAGGAATGTATGTCGGCCCCATACTCCCAGGTTGGGCTAACGATGACATCAAAAAATTCCTAGTGGAAAAATATGATCTGAAACTTATAAGCAAGCCTGAAAAGGACATGAGGGAAATGTTAAGGTGATATAATTGGAGGATTTAAAAGGAAAAGTCTTGAAGTTGAAAGAGCTGATAGATTATCAGGATGGTGCGGTCGTAAGTCGTGAAATCATAAGACGTGATACAGGTACAGTTACAATATTCGCCTTCGACAAAGGACAAGGCTTAAGTGAGCATACGGCACCATTTGATGCCATGGTCCAGATCATCGACGGCAAGGCTGAGATAACAATAAGTGGCAAAAAACATGTGCTAGAAGCCGGGGAAATGATCATTATGCCGGCCAACGAACCACACGCATTATATGCAATGGAACCGTACAAGATGGTACTCACCATGATAAAATCATAGCCCCATGTAGCGAAAACCAACTAAGAGGATTATAATTAGCCCTGCAAGTATCATAGTAGCGAATATTACCCCTATTCTTTTTCCAAAACTCTTCGTGCCAAATAATAGAGCTATTCCAAACTTTACAAGGGTATTGGAGATGCTTGCAAGTGTTATTGTAGTTATCGCAGTATATGGTGATATCATATTATTCCTGGAGAGAATGGCCATGCTTACTGTGATGGCGTCAACGTCGGCAATGCCTGATATCAAACCTGCTAAATAGACTCCCATATTCCCTATATAGATATTGGCAGCCTTCGCCGTGAAAAGTATCATCATAAAGAGGGCTCCGAAAATAAATGCTGGTCTTAGTGAGAATGGGTTCTTCAATTTCACCTCAGATTTCACATTTTCATCCGGACTTCTAAGCAAACCCAAACCAAGAACTATTCCAATAATACCCATAGTAAGGAGTGGCAATGAAAGGAATGTTAAAAGTCCAGGATTTATAACCATGACTTCGAATAATATCCTGAAAAACATCATAGAACTTGCAACAACAGATGCAAATACAGCAGCCCTCATAACACCCTTTGATTCCTTCACCCGCCCGGCCATAGCTGTTACAACAGCTGTGCTGGATACAAGACCCCCAATGATCCCTGTAATACTAAGGCCCCTCTCAGGGCCTATTATTTTCATGGCAATATACCCTGCATAGCTTATACCTGAAATAAAAACAACCATTAACCATATCTGATACGGATTAAAAACATTAAAAGGACCCATATAAGTGTTGGGAAGTAATGGTAATATCACAAATGCAACTACTAGAAATTTTAGGGTGTCTATCATCTCCTTTTCACTTATGCGCTTGGCGAATAAATGTAAATACTTTTTAAGGGCGAGTAATGCTGTTATGATAATCGCCACTATCGGTGCAAGCTTGTAACCATCACCCCATGCGCAGATGGCACCAAGTACAAATGTCAAAAGCGCCGCAACTTCACTTGTAAGTCCAATATCACCATCATCCTTCGTACTCATAATATAACTCGCAACTATAAGAGCAACAAGTCCTATAAATGCCACAAGCAAAAAATATGGGAAAACTTCTGAAACATAAAATGATAATGTCCCCAAAAGAGCCATTAACATGAAAGTCCGTATACCTGCAAATTCAGAATTTTTTCTACGTCTCTCCCTCTCAATACCAATAAGGGCGCCTATGCCAAGGGATATAAGGATTCTTAAAATCAAAGATTCCATATTACAATATAAGCCATACATCCTATATATCTATAAATCAGATAATAACATATACTCCTATAATTGTTATCATCAGGTGGGTTTTCATGAGAAGTGACGAGATTAAAAAAGGATTTGAAAGAGCCCCTCACCGTTCACTACTAAGGGCTTGCGGATTAACAGATGAAGATTTCAAAAAACCTTTCATTGGGATAGCGAACAGTTACACTAACATAGTACCGGGACACCTCCACCTTAAAAGCTTAGCAGAGGCTGTAAAAGCTGGTGTGAACCAAGCAGGTGGTATACCATTCGAATTCCATACCATGGCAATATGTGATGGTATAGCAATGAACCATGATGGAATGCGCTACTCACTCGCCTCAAGAGAGATAATAGCAGACACCGTTGAAAGCATGATCCAAGCACACCGCCTAGATGGTTTAATACTCCTCTCATCCTGTGACAAGATAGTCCCTGGCATGTTAATGGCCGCAGCCAGACTCAACATTCCAAGCATAGCTGTTACAGGAGGTCCCATGCTCCCAGGAGAATGCCAAGGAAAAAATGTCGACCTTATAAACGTATATGAGGGTGTTGGCGCCCTTAAAGAGGGTAGAATAAGCCCCAAGGACCTTGAAGAGTTAGAGAAGTGTGCTTGTCCAGGGCCTGGATCATGCGCTGGCCTATTCACTGCAAATAGTATGGCTTGTCTTACCGAGGCCATTGGCATGAGCCTTCCTGGCTGTGCCACAGTCCACGCCATAGACTCCAAAAAATTACAGATCGCACGCCTTTCAGGTGCCAGGATTGTTGAAATGGTGAAGGAGGATCTCCGCCCAGCGGATATAATGACCCAAGAGGCCTTTGAAAATGCAATTGCTGTGGATGTTGCTCTCGGAGGTTCAACAAATACTACACTTCATCTGCCCGCCATCGCAGCCGAACTCGATAATGTTGATGTAAACCTAGATTTATTCGATGAACTAAGCAAGAAAATACCCCATATAGCTGCAATATCCCCTGCAAGTGAAAATCATATGATAGACCTTGAAAGAGCTGGAGGTATACCAGCCGTACTAAAAGTCCTAGAGGAGAGAATAAACTTAAACGTGATTACGTGCACTGGTAAAACTTTAAAAGAAAATATAAAAAATGCAAAGGTGAAAGATCCGAATATTATCAGGCCATTAGATGATCCCATACACAAACAAGGTGGTATCGCCGTTTTGAAGGGTAATTTAGCCCCCAGGGGGTCGGTGGTTAAACAAGCAGCTGTCAAAGATGATATGTTAACCTATAGTGGAACTGCAAAAGTATTTAACAGCGAAGAAGAATGTGTCAAGGCAATCTTTGATGGTGAAATAGAAGAAGGATGCGTTATAGTTATAAGATATGAAGGGCCTAAAGGCGGTCCTGGTATGAGGGAGATGCTCAATCCAACCTCGGCCATAGCAGGGATGGGATTTGAAAAAGTGGCCCTTATAACAGATGGAAGATTTTCAGGGGGCACCAGGGGACCGTGCATAGGACATATATCACCAGAGGCTGCTGAAGGCGGTCCAATCGCCGCCCTAGAGGATGGGGATATAATAGAGATAAACATTCCAAAAAGAAGGCTAAATGTTAAACTCTCAGATGATGAAATAAAGGAGAGGCTTGCCAAAGTCGAACAACCAACCCGTAAGGTTAAAGGGTGGCTTAGAAGATACCAGAAACTTGCAACCTCTGCTGATAAAGGAGCTATATTAAGAAGTTAAGGGGAGTGTGAAATGCAACCTCTGCTGATAAAGGAGCTATATTAAGAAGTTAAGGGGAGTGTGAAAAATTGAAAGATCATCTAGAACTAGTAACATATATCGTAATATTATTAGTGGCGGTGATACTTTCACAGCATATGAACGTGGTTGTTTCAGGTAGCATGGAGCCCGTATTTTACCGTGGAGACATTGTTATAGTCCAAAAAAGCGACTTTCTCGGAATCCGGGAATTCGATCCCTTGGATGTTAAAAAGGGTGATATTATAATATATAATGCCAATTGGTTCCCCGAGCCTGTTATACACAGGATTATAGATATAAAGAAGGATGAGAATGGAGTATATTATATAACTAAGGGTGATAACAATCCTGTTCCAGACCCTGAAAAGGTAAGACCATCACAAGTAACAGCCCGTGTAATCAAAATAGACAATCACCTCCTTATAATACCAAAGATAGGATACATAACCTTGTGGATAAAAGGATTATAGCAGGCAGTGGTGAAGCAATGATAAAAACAGTGGAAGATTTGGCGAGAAAATCGTTAAAAAAAGCCATTTCAAGCCTCGATTACCCCATGGTTGATATAAGATTTGAAGAACCCCCCAACCCTGAACTGGGAGATCTTGCGACAACAATATCCTTCGAACTTGCAAGTAAATTAAAAAAGAATCCTGTTGAAATCAGCAAAACAATAATAGGGATGGTAAAGTTACCCAAATTCTTTGAAAGAGTAGAAGCAAATGGCCCATATATAAACTTTTTTATAGATTATCAGAGTTTTTCAAGGGAACTGTTAAATTCCATAGATGAAGATTATGGTAGATTATCTAAAAAAAGTGAAAAAGTCATTTTAGAACACACGTCTGCTAATCCCAACGGACCCCTACATATTGGACATATAAGAAATGCTATTATAGGTGATTCCCTTGCAAGGATACTTAAATTTGCAGGTTATAATGTTGAAACCCATTATTACGTAAATGATATGGGTAGACAAATAGCCATGATAGTATGGGGCCTTCTTAATCTCCAAAAAAATTTGGCAGATTATCATGGAGACAAATGGGATCATAAAATCGGCAGATTATACTTTGAAGTCAATCAGTACCTTGAAAAAAATCCAAAATTAAAAGATGAAATCGATGAACTCATAAGATCCTATGAGAACGGAGAACTAGAAAAGATCTTCCAAGAGGTTGTTAAAAAATGCCTCCAAGGTATAAAAGAGACGCTCAAAGAACTCCATATTAAACATGACAAATTTATCTGGGAAAGCAAATTTGTAAGGGACGGATCAGTCAAAAATGTCCTTGAGAAACTGAAAAAGACCCACTACATCCGAGAAGATGATGTCTTATATCTCGACTTGGAAGATTTCGACATTGATAAGGAGCTTATATTAACCCGCTCGGATGGCACCTCACTTTACTCCACCCGAGACCTCGCATACCACTTATACAAGTCAAATAATTGTGACATAGTTATTGACATCCTCGGATCTGACCATAAATTAGCCGTTAGACAAATAGAGGCGGCTATGGAATTACTCGGCGGTAAAAGACCAGAAGTTATATTCTACGAATTCATAACACTCCCAGAAGGTTCAATGTCCACCCGTAGAGGTGTTTTCGTATCAGTAGACGATCTCTTGGATGAAGCCAGATCACGGGCGGTCAAAGAAATAAAAAAGAGAAGAAAGGATTTAAAAATGGCTGAAATTGAGGATATCGCCGATAAGGTAGGTGTAGGTGCCATAAGATATTATATTGCAAGATTATCCCCAGAGAAACATCTTGTTTTCAAATGGGATGAGGCATTAAATTTTGAAATGGGTTGTGCATCAATCCAATACGCCCATGCAAGGGCATGCAAATTACTCAAAAAAGCCCTGTTCAATAATGATGTTAAAATAGAAGGGGAATGGGCACCTGATGAAACGGAAAAAGATGTTATAAGATTGTTAGCCAAATTCCCAAAGGTTGTTGAGGAATCTGCGAAAACTAGACGTGTTCATTTAATAGCTCAATACTTGCAAGAGCTTGCAAATGCATTTAACAAATTCTACAAGTTCTCACCAGTAATCGGATCAGAATTTGAAGGAGCGCGCCTAATCATAGTTGACAGGGTCCGGAAAACTATCAAAAATGGGCTAAAACTCCTCGGGATAGAAGCGCCTACTATGATGTGATTATAGGCTCATTTTATCAGCCAATACATGATAGCCTTCTGAGCATGGAGTCTATTCTCTGCCTGGTCCCATACTACTGAATTTGGACCGTCAATCACATCAGTTGTAGTCTCCTGACCCCTTTTTGCAGGCAAACAATGCATGAATATAGCATCAGCTTTCGCATGATCCATTAGATCCTTGTTAACCTGGTATGGTCTGAATGCCTTTAACCGTTCTTGGGCCTCATTTTCATGTCCCATACTAACCCACACATCAGTATAGACAACATCAGCCCCTTTCACGGCCTCGTATGGGTCATTGGTTATCTTTATCACGGATTGGTCTCGTGCAATTTTTTCAGCTTTTTTTATTATCTCCTTATTTGGTTCGTAGCCTTTTGGCGATGCAACATAAATGTCCATTCCTAGAATTGCTGATATCAAAATTAAGGAGTTGCAAACGTTGTTACCATCACCTATAAATGCTAATTTGCGATTAAAATCCCCTTTATATTCTCTTATGGTCTGCATGTCTGCGAGTGTCTGGCATGGATGCTCAAGATCTGTTAAACCGTTAATTACCGGTACTGATGAATTTTCCGCCAATTCTATAACGTCCTTGTGCCTGAATGCTCTTATCATTATGGCATCAACATATCTACTTAGGGTTCGGGCTGTATCTGCTATTGGTTCGCCCCTTCCTAGTTGCAAGTCTTGAGCAGATAAATAGAGGGGTGTTCCCCCCAATTGGCTCATTCCCACTTCAAATGATACTCTTGTCCTCGTTGAAGCTTTCTCGAACACCATGGCCATATATTTGTCCTTCAATGGTTTTCCTTTTATCAAGCCATTCTTGAATTTATCTGCAAGGTCTAGTAGGTATTCTACTTTGTCTTTCATGTCACATACTGATAGTAGGTGCCTCATTTTTATTCTCCGCTTCTATTTTTTTATCTGTTTGATGTGATTGATTCTCTTTTGGATGAGTTCTCTTGTCCCGATATCCCTGCGGTGATATACGTCTCCTTTGATGAATTTTGTGGCATTTTCACATGTCTGTTCTGCTGTGTAGATATCTTCTGCTAGTGCAACTAATGCCACGGCCCTCGATGATGTTGTGTATATCCTACCATCTTTTTCATTCACTGAAGCGTAATAAATGTCAGCACCCTCACTTTTTATCATTTTTTCATCTATTTCCAATGGTTTTCCAGCCTCTCCCTTGTCAGGGTATCCTCTAGGCACTATATATTTGCAGACTGTTGCTAATTCCTTGAATTTAGCAGTTTTTAATCTAGTGTTGATTATGTCCTCGCATATGTCAACCATGTTGGTTTCAAGTAATGGTAGGACGTTCATGGCCTCTGGGTCTCCGAATCGGGCGTTATATTCTATAATACGTGGCCCATCACAAGTTAACATAAACTGTCCATATAATATGCCCTTATATGGGCCCACTTCTTTATCTAATGCATCTATGGTCTTTTCCATTATTTTAACTGCTTCATCATATTCTTTCTTTTCTAGAAATGGTAGTAGTCCATTTTTATCTGAATAGGACCCCATGCCTCCTGTTATCGGCCCTTTATCGCCTTCGAATGCATGTGGATGATCCTGAACTGCTGGCATGGGGACTAATTTTTTACCATCAGAAAATGCTTGGAGGGTGAATTCCTCGCCAGTGACCTTTTCTTCGATAACAACCCTAGAGTGGCCTCCTATCTTTTCTTCTATTACCTTTTTAGCATATTTTTTAGCTTCTTCATTGTCTTTTAGGTGTTCTCCCACTATCTTGACACCTTTACCCCCTGTAAGTCCAACTGGTTTTACTACTGCCTCGCCTTCAAAATCGTCCAAGAATTGGCTAACCTCTTGGTAATCATTGAATACCTTGTATTGAAGTGATCCTGGTATCTTGTATTTTTCGAAGAGTATTCTCATGAAGGCTTTATCTGTTTCTATCTTGGCGGCTTCAGCTGTGGGGCCTACCGTTTCAATGTCGGCGGCGAGTAGCTTATCTACTATGCCCTTTTCTAGTGGGGCTTCCGGTCCGATGAATGCTATATCAATATTTTTTTCGATTGCGAAATTTTTAACCTTTTCAGTGTCTGTTTCATCTCCTAATTTGAAATCTTTCACGATACGTGCTATGCCCGGATTTTTGTTGCTCATGAAAGAATAAATTTCAGCTTCGCCTTCTAATGATTTGCATATGGCATGTTCTCGCGCTCCTGTACCCACTACCAAAATCTTCATGGGTTGATCCTCCCCTTTAGACAATAAAATTAATTTATTTTTTAGTTATTTATATAAAGTTGCAAGTATTATAAGCATATATCATTAACAATAATGATAAAAAGAGGGTGTAGTACCAAAGGTGTTCCTATGAATGGAGGACAAGCAATAGTCCAGGCACTTCTAGATGAAGGAGTAGAAACAGTATTTGGATACCCTGGCGGGGCAGTGCTCCCACTATATGATGTACTATATGATTCAGAACTCAAACACATCCTGGTAAGACATGAACAATGTGCAGCCCATGCAGCAGATGGATATGCAAGGGCTTCAGGGAAAGTGGGTGTATGCATGGCTACATCAGGTCCCGGGGCAACAAACCTCGTAACAGGGATCGCAACAGCCTACATGGACTCATCGCCAATAATAGCAATAGCAGGACAAGTTGCAACCCAACTTATCGGCAACGACGCATTCCAAGAAGTGGACATGCTTGGCATAACAATGCCCATCACAAAGCACAGCTTCAGGCCAAACAACCCAAACGACATACCCCGCATAATAAAATCAAGTTTCAAAATAGCAAGAACAGGAAGACCAGGACCAGTTGTAATAGATCTTCCAAAGGATATACAAGAAGCTAAATTAGACGAATACATAAACAAGCCATTCAAATTACCAGGATACAAACCCACATTAAAAGGCCACCCATTACAGATAAAAAAGGCCGTAGATGCTATTATAAACGCCAAAAAACCTGTTATATTAGCCGGTGGCGGTGTAATAATATCTGGCGCTTCAAAAGAACTCAAAAGGTTAGCAAAAACAATAAAAGCTCCGGTAACAACAACACTCCTAGGGAAAGGCTCATTCCCAGAAGACCACCCATACTCACTTGGAATGCTAGGCATGCATGGGCGAAAAGTCGCAAACCTAACAGTGAACGAATGTGACTGCCTAATAGCAATAGGATGCAGATTCTCAGATCGAACAACAGGAAACATAGCAGAATTCGCACCAAACGCCAAAATAATCCACATCGACATAGACCCGGCAGAAATAGGTAAAAACATAGAAGTAGATATACCAATCGTTGGCGACGCCAAAAAAGTCCTCCAGGACATCCTAAAAATACTAGAAAAAAAAGAAGATATAAATTCTGAAAAGAAAGAATGGATCGAAAAAACAATAGAATTCCGCAACAAATGCATGCCAAGAATATCATTCGACAAAGAAATCCCACTAAAACCCCAACAAGCCATAAAAGAGATAATGGAAACCATAGACGACGATACGATAGTAACAACAGATGTTGGGCAAAACCAGATGTGGATGGCCCACTTCTACACCTCAAAAAAGCCTCGAAAATTCATATCATCAGGCGGCCTTGGGACAATGGGCTTCGGATTCCCAGCAGCAATGGGGGCGAAAATGGCCCTACCAGAAGAAGACGTAGTAGCAGTATGCGGCGACGGCGGATTCCTCATGGTATCACAAGACCTCGCAACCCTTAAAGAATATGATATACCAATTACAATCTGCATCATGGACAACAGACACCTTGGAATGGTAGCACAATGGCAAAGACTATTCTATGATGAGAGAATGTCACACACATACCTAGGTGAAGTACCAGACTTTGTCAAACTAGCAGAAGCATACAATATAGACGCGGAAAGAGTGGAAAAACCCGGAGAAGTTAAAGAAGCCCTAAAAAGTGCCATAAACTCTGGGGGCCCCACTATCATCGATATCGTGATAGATCCTATGGAAATACTCCCAATGGTACCCCCAGGCCGTGGGCTTACAGAAATAGTAGGTGAATATAAAGTAGAAACAAAAGCCATCAAAAAAGGGAAAGTGGAGGGGGAATAATGGAACTTAAAACTCATATAATCAGCACTATTGTCCAACACAAACCAGGAGTGTTACAGAGGGTATCAGGGTTGTTCACAAGAAGAGGTTTCAACATTGAAAGCATAACAGTGGGAGAATCCGAGACCCCAGGGCTCGCCCGCATGACAATTATAGCAAAAGGTGATGATAAGCTCCTAGAACAACTAACAAAACAATTAAACAAATTAATCGATGTCATTAAAGTAAGGGACCTCGAAGCCACAAACATAGTCCAAAGAGAACTCTGCTTAATAAAAGTTCACGCCCCCGAAGAAAGAGCAAGATCAGAAATAATACAATATGCAAACATCTTCCGCGGAAGAATAGTTGACGTGAGCACCGAAACCTTAACAGTGGAGATTACCGGGGACACCGACAAAATAGATGCATTCATAGAACTCATGACAGGCTTCGGCATAAAAGAGTTGGCTAGAACAGGCCCAACAGCAATGTCCCGAGGTCCCAAGACAATATAATAATTGGAGGAGGATTAAATATGAAGATCTATTATGAAGATGATATAGAAATGGATGTGATAGCTGATAAAAAGATAGCAGTCATAGGATATGGTAGCCAAGGAAGAGCACAGGCAAGAAACATGGCTGACAGCGGATTAAATGTGATAGTGGGTGTAAGGAGCGGAGGAAATTCATGGAACATGGCAAAAGAAGATGGTATGAATGTTATGACAATAGAAGATGCTTCAAGGGAAGCCGATATAGTACATATTCTCATACCTGATGAAATACAGGCAACAGTCTATGAACAGTCCATAGAACCATATCTTACAGAGGGGAACACCATATCATTTTCACATGGATACAACATCCACTACGGGTACATAAAGGCTCCGAATGGAGTCAACGTCACAATGATAGCACCAAAAGGTCCTGGGGCCATGGTTAGAAGAACATACCTTGAAGGATTCGGAATACCCGGACTAGTGGCGGTTGAAGTCGATGCAACAGGAGACGCGCTTGATATAGCCCTTGCAATGGGTAAAGCTTGTGGATTTGCAAGAGCAGGGATACTAGAAACAACATTCAAAGAGGAGACCGAAACAGACCTTTTCGGCGAACAAACTGTCCTTTGTGGTGGTGTCACAGAACTTATAAAAACAGCCTTCGAAACTCTAGTAGAGGCCGGCTACCAACCAGAACTCGCATACTTCGAAACATGCCACGAACTAAAATTAATAGTAGATCTTATCTACGAAAAAGGATTCACTGGAATGTGGAAAAACGTCAGCAACACCGCAGAATTCGGGGGTCTCACAAGACGTTCAAGGATAATCACCCAAGAAACTAAAAAGGAAATGGAAAAAATACTAGAAGAGATCCAAAAAGGAGAATTCGCAAAAGAATGGACACTAGAAAACAAAGCCGGCAGACCAATGCTAAAAAGAATGCGAGAACTTGAGGTAGGATTAAAAATAGAGAAAGTAGGATCCAAACTGCGAAAACTTTGCGGCCTAGAAAAATAAGGTGGAAAAAAACATTGGCATTCGTTGGAATGGATCACGGTACCACAGGCATATCATTCACTATTTTATCAAAGGAAATCGAACACTTCAAACTAGGACGTGAAGAGCTTTCAAAGGGTAAAGTCTCGGCAATAGAAGAGCTCTCCAAGAGAATAGACCCTGCAGAAATCAAACTCATGGCAATAACTTATGCCATGGGGGACGCCATAACAACCATCAAACCATTGGAAAAAGTTGAGAATAGGGGTATAATCTCAATTGGTGGTGCAGGTAAAGTCACAGGGGGTGGAACCGCAGTATATTCAGAGATAGAAAAGTCAGGAATACCAACAGTCCTAATCCCTGGCTTGCATCGGAACCTTCCTTGTCTAGATGAACGTTTCAAAGCAGCATATTCCCATCATGGAAGTGCAGAAAAGGTTAGCATATCCTATAATGCCCACCTAGAAACTGGCTGGGAAAACCTAATAGTCTCGGATATAAGCTCCAACACAGTAACCATCCTAATCCAAGACGGTATTATAAAAGGTGCCATGGACGCGTGTATAGGTGCAATGGGGATAATACATGGCCCATTAGACCTTGAAATGATCAGGGCAATCGATGACGGTTATAAAACTGCTAACGAATGTTTTTCACATGCAGGGGCTGTGAAAATAGCGGGTATAGATACAAAAGTCGCGCGGGCGAAGGACGAACTCATAAAGAGATATCTCGAAGGCGATTATAAAGCAAGATTAGCTATTGATACAATGGCAATGACCATAACAATGGAAATATGGGGGCTTATAAGCATAGCAGATAAAATAGATGGTATAATACTCACAGGGTCCGTAGGGGCTATGAAAGAGCCCATAAACTTTTATAGTATCCTCAAAAAACAATTAGATTGTCCAATGGAAGTTCGTAGATTACCGCCCACTTCGGGATCATTAGGCAGCGCCCAGATAGCCAGGGACATCTACCAAGGAAAAAAAGAAATCCTCGGAATTGAAGTAGAAAGCTTACCCTAACAGTGATATGAATGCTATCTTGGTACCTTTTATAAACTGGATCCCATTCTCTGTCTCAAGGACTGTGTTAAGATAATTGTCAATGGATATAATCCTACCCTCATGTTCATTATTGTCTTTTAAAGTGATAAGCACTCTCCTGTCCTTGAACCTTAAAAATTGTCTGTTAATCTTATCAACCATATAAACCCCTTTATATTTCTTATAAAATTAAGTTTATAAATGATTCGGAAAAACAACCAAATTCGATAATTTAAAGCCATCCTTCCATGGATTTAAGATCAGACGTGCAATCAAGGGATAAAGGCGTTAAGGTCGCTACATTCTCCTCTTTAAGCGTATAAACATCCGTCCCAGGTAAATCATGGCCTGCTGGCTCTCCATCAATCCAATAATAGGGTCTGCCACGAGGGTCGAGCCTCTTTTGCACATGTACATTATACATTCTGTCACCCAATCTCGTAAGCCTGATTTCATCTCTTTTCATATGCAATGGTATATTAAGGTTTAGGAAGTCAACACCCTCAGGCAAGCCTTTCTCTAGGATATTTTTAGCTATCCTATAGGTTATCTTCTTTGCAGAGGAAAAATCAATGTCAACATGCCCATCATGGAATTTAATATCACCCCTTTTCACTTGCAACGAAACAGCGAGCGCCGGCACCCCATGCACAGCAGCTTCCATGGCAGCCCCAATAGTCCCTGAGGTGGTCAACTCTGATTTTCCAAGGTTTTCACCCATATTTATCCCAGATATCACAAGGTCTGGTTTTTCCTCTGCCAATTCAAAAATGCCAATGATAACAGCATCAGTTGGCGTCCCAGAAACAGAATAAGCCATGGTACCATCCCTTAATGTGACATCATTAACTCTAATAGGCTCAAAAAGTGTTAAAGCATGTCCTATCCCACTCTGCTGCGTTGCAGGGGCCACTATTATACATTCTCCAAGGCCTTTCACAGCATCCTTTGCAGCTATTATACCCGAGGAATTCACTCCATCATCGTTTGTTATCAAAATTTTCATCTTCAAATCCTCAATTAGTACTGTGGCTAATGATCAAATAAACATATTGAATAAAGATTATGGCAACATTTTTAATTATTATAATTATATATAAATTGACAAAGGGAAGCAACTTCTAGGTGGGAGATTTGAAAAAAGAGAAGCTAGTAAATTTCATGTCAAAGATCATGGAGGAATCTGGTTTCAAGGTTTATAAAGATTTCAGAACCTCAAACTATCTTGTGGACATCTATGGCATACTCCCAACCGCTATCGGAGATATAAGCGTGGTTGTAGCATGCAAAAATTATGATGAAAAATGGAAAGTAGGATTAGACGTCCTCAAAGAAATGGAAATGGTTGCAAAAAACCTTAAAGCTTCCAAAATCGTTATTGTAACCACATCAGATTACACAAAACAAGCCATAAATTATGCTGCAAGAAAGAATATCAAACTCATAAACAGACAAGGGATAATATCATTAGCAGAAAACTTTTCAAAGAGACTACAAGCGCCAGAGGAAGAATTCCAGGATGAGATAGAATCCTACACGCCTAAAGAATCCAATTTTAGCAATTCAAGGAAACTATTATCCCGGAGGGAACCCGAAACCCCAATCCTCAATAAGTTCAGAGGATTATTTCAAAACCTCATCTTCCTAGTCCTATTAGTAGTCGGCCTTTCAGTTGGACTCACAAAACTTATAGAAACCTTCATCCAATTAGACGGTAGGATTCTAGGAATATTAAAAATATTCTTTTCATTTATCTTATCCTATGGTGTAACACCCCTCGGAGAAAAGGAAAAAGTGCTCATATTACTAAGGGGCACCGTAGTCTTCTTCATATCCCTACTAATACTCATAATCATAATACTTATATAAAAAAAGAAGAATGGGTTTATTTTATTTTTGGTATTATTAGGCCGCCGAGTGTCATGAGTACTGAGAGTATTGCGAGTGCTAATGGTGCTCCTGTAGGTTGCATTGGAACTTTCTCGGCGCTTGCTGTGACGCTTGGTGTAACTGGTCCTATAATGTCGATGACGTATTCGTCTTCATTGTTTGTTAAGTCTGGCTCGTATTGGTCGCCTTCTATCCCTGCGCCAAGGATCCCGGGTCCTGCTGTTTTTGCCGTGAAACCGATTAGGAGTGCGTAAATGTCACCGGCTGGCATGTTACCAATATCCCATATACCTTCTACTGGATCAAAGGAAGGATCAGACTCAATCCAATTGATACCATCCCATGAAACTGCCCACCAGTTTACAATGTTTTCCACATCAGGGTTTCCGAAGCCTTCTTCCCAAAGTTCAACAACCACTCCTGTTGCATCATCAGGACCAAGATTTGCTGCTTCAACCACGCCAACGACTTCATCACCGACCGTGGCATTATCAATAGGGTTGCCCTCAGAATCTGTTAACATGACATCTACTGCAAGATCAGATTCACCCGTTTGATCAACATCATCTTCTTGCGCCGTAACCGCCCCAGCGCCAATCACTGAAACCAAAACAATCAGTGCAAGTAATGGTACGATTTTCCTCATCATTTTTCACCCCCCAAGTTTAGTATAAGGAAACTAGAGATGTCCCCCCATCCGAATACAATTTTTATATCTCATGGTATATACTTTTATCTTTTCCAGGAAAAAATAAGAAAAAGGTAGGGAGTGGGCCGGGCGAGATTCGAACTCGCGACCACCTCGTTGTAAGCGAGGTATCCTAACCCCTAGACCACCGGCCCTCGTATTAAAAAAATACTATATTTAATCTATATAAAGTTTCCCCCTAAATATACCATTGATATAATACACTTGCTCTATAGCTTATATATACCAAGTAGTGAATAATTAAAAAGAATAAGCTTGAGGTTTTGCTTATGTTATCTAATAAAGGGAAGATATGGTTCAACAATCGTTTTATAGAATGGGATGAAGCAAAAATACATGTGCTCTCACACGTAGTACACTACGGATCAAGTGTATTTGAAGGAATTAGATGCTACAAGAACAAGGAAGGATCCGCAATTTTCCGCTTGGAAGACCATATCAGGAGATTGTTTAATTCAGCGAAAATATATATGATTGATATCCCCTACACCCAAGAGGAGATATGTGAAGCCATAATTGAAACAATCAAGGTTAACAATCTCGAGGAGTGTTATATAAGACCTATTGTCTTCCGAGGGTATAAAGAGCTTGGTGTCAACCCCCTTAATTGTCCAGTGGAGGTTGTGATCGCAGCATGGGAATGGGGAAGTTACTTCGGACAAGAAGCATTAGAAGAAGGTGTTGATGTGGGAGTCTCAACTTGGAGGCGGATGGCGCCAAACACCCTCCCAAACATGGCCAAAGCCGGTGGAAATTATCTCAACTCGCAACTAGTGAAGATGGAAGCTATAAAGCACGGCTATGACGAAGGTATAATGCTCGACTACAATGGGATGGTAAGTGAAGGCAGTGGAGAAAACATCTTCATAGTAAAGGATGGTGAACTATACACTCCACCAGTATCTTCTTCACTATTGCCTGGGATAACAAGAGATTCTGTTATAAGATTAGCCAATGAAATGGGCATAAATGTGAAAGAAGAGCGCATACCACGTGAAATGTTATATTTAGCAGATGAACTGTTCTTCACAGGAACAGCGGCTGAAATAACCCCTATAAGGTCAGTTGATGGTATAAAAATTGGAGATGGGAGAAGAGGCCCTCTAACAGAAAAACTTCAAGATAGTTTCTTCAAAATTCTAAGAGCAGAAGTCGATGACAGATTCGAATGGCTTACATATATCGAATAAAATCATAGTATGCTTCTATTCCAATAATATATTATAGAAGGTGGATCTATTGGACATTATACAGGCGATAATATTAGGGATAGTCCAGGGTGCTACAGAATTTTTACCTATAAGTAGTTCTGCCCATCTTGTAATAGTCCCTTATCTTATTGGTGTGAATTATTCAGATCTTGCATTTGACACCCTCCTTCATATAGCCACTCTTGTTGCTGTTATTGGATATTTCCGAGTTGAAGTGGTGGATATTCTTAAAGGTTTTTTTTCGAGCCTCTTAGATATCCCACAAGGGACTTTTAGTGATGGGATTAAAAATGACCCTATCAAAAGATTGTCTTGGTTTATAATAATTGGGAGCATCCCTGCAGGTTTGATGGGTGTTTTTTTCAAAGATTTTTTCGAGGGCCTTTTCAATAATCTGCCTGCAGTCGGATCATTACTTATCGTCACAGGTTTCATATTATGGGGTTCTGAGATAATATATGGGCGATTTTCGAGGAAGAGAGTCTTTGATAATATGAATTTGGCCGATGTTCTCTTGGTCGGGTTTGCCCAAGGATGCGCTATAATGCCTGGCATATCCCGTTCAGGGGCGACTATAGCAACTGGTTTATCACTTGGATTTGAAAGGGAGTTCATGGCAAGGTACAGTTTTTTATTATCTATACCTGCAATATTTGGGGCTTCATTAGTCCAATTAAAGGATATAATGGGAGGATTCCATTTTGAAACCCAGAGTTTCACATTAGGGTTTATTGCGGCCACAGTTTCTGGTTATTTGGCTATTAAATATTTCTTGAAGTTTATAAAAACGAAAAATCTTGTCTTATTCTCTTGGTACTGTTGGATAATAGGAGGTTTAACACTCCTTATAAGCCTCTTATAAAAATTTAACATTGTAAACTTTAAAATAAAACTGGTGCCATGGAATATACTTATGAGTCCAAATATAAACCCACCAAGTGCTCCAGAACACTTCCATAAATGCTGCGAATAAAAATATGATAAGTATCCTAAACAATAATGGTAAAAATCCGCTCTTAAGCTCCTTGGTGAAAATATTAACTGAACCAGCCTTCAATGAACGATACAAGGAAATATAAAAGGCGAAAAAAGCATCTATTGAAAGTAGAGCGCCTAAAATCTCCAAATGCAAATGGAATAATCCAAGATATATTATCAAACCCTCAAATCCAAAACGAGAAATCAAAGCATTCAACAAAGCACCAGAAAATCCTATAAGATTTAAAAATACAGCATTAATAATGGGAAAACCCAAAAATATACAAGAAAACACGATCAAGACATTTGAAATGAATATATTAAAGGTCACGCCCCCTAAACGATCTATAAATTGGATTTTAAGATAATCCCATGTTATAGGATGTGATTTGAAATATACGATAAAATCTCCTGTTAAAAAGCCAAAATTAAAGGTCTTTATAAAAAAATAGGAGATAAAGCCTCCTATATAAAATAAAAAAGCCACGAGTATAATTGGATTTGATGGTTTCAAGTTCTTGAAAAATCTTAGAATAACTTGTGACATAATTCATCAATTCTATCCCTTATGGTGTCCATGCTCACGCCCTTCAAAAGGGCTTCAAGGAGCATGCCACCCGCACCAACACCTTCCTTAACAGATCCTGTGAGATAACCATGCAAACCTTTATGAGTGGCTCTTTCGAAACCAGGATCCACGGCATAAATGGTTATATCACCTATCTGCCTTGCTATCTGATTAATATCCGAAGTTTCATCCTCGGCCACGAAAATTGTTGTTGCGATGGGTGTTCTTGAAAAATCAAAATCTTCCTCAATGGCCTTGATAAAAGCGCATATGGCTGTCATCTGAGTTCCACCAGCTAAAGTAATAGGTATGTCAGTTCCCATACATATACCTGCTATAGCAGGTATCATAGGATCCCCAACAGCTTCAACAGCCTTAAATGGGTCTTTAACCTTCTCACCCCATTTTATACCAGCATTCTTTAATCCTTCTTTGACCACGTCCCTTTTAAGGTTATGTGGGTTTTCAGGGAGGCTTGCGCTCACTTTAAAGTTTGCATCATATCCCAGGGCTGTTAAAACCCCCAGTGCTGTGGTGGTGCCCGCAGGCGTGCTTTCACCTATTATGAGATGCTCCGCCATGCCAGATAGCATCTCTCCAAGTATTTTACCGTTTTCAAATATTTTCCTCGGATTATCCACAGCTTTCCCAGTGCGTATGTCATCTCCTGGTTTCTCATTTATAAGAATATATGGTAGATTAGGTTTTATCCGAGCACCTGCATCGGCCACAAGGAATGGTATATCAGCCAATTCTATGCAAGCTTTTGTTATTACTGCTGGAGTGGGTGTTGATCCTCCTTCCACTACAGTTTTAGGTATTTCAGGAAGACATAAAGGGGCTTCATGGACTATCAACTCAACGTCGGCTGCTGGAGTATATTCTGTAAGATCTGGAGCAGCACCGGCCCCTGTTATACCAGGGATCTGTGAAGTGGCTGTAGTTGCAAGTACACATAAAAATAATGGTTTCTTATCCTCTAATTCATGGAGAAAATCTTCAGACCCATAAACCTTTAATTCTTCGAACATTACTCTCACCCCTCTGTGAAACTCTGTGAAAACTTATTTTAAACGAACTATATAATCAAGTTATACCTTAAGATAATGGGGTCAAAAATGTTATGCTTAGGCATAGAAGGAACAGCAGAAAAAACAGGTATCGGTATAGTTGATGATAAAGGCAATATCTTATCCTCAATTGGAAAATCGCTAATCCCCAGCACTGGTGGAATACATCCAAGGGAAGCTGCTGAACACCATTCAAAACACATACCAGAACTTCTAAAAGAGGCATTTGAAGAGGCTGGGGTTGAAGCCAAAGACATTGATTTGGTAGCTTTTTCACAGGGCCCTGGACTTGGACCGGCTCTTCGAACCGTTGCAACAGCGGCAAGAACAATAGCATTAACATTAGGCATACCTATAGTGGGGGTTAACCATTGTATCGGGCACATAGAAATCGGAAGACTTACCACAGGCGCTGAAGACCCGGTTTCACTTTATGTAAGTGGTGGGAACACGCAAGTTATAGCATTTGAAGAAAACCGTTACAGGGTTTTTGGGGAAACCCTAGACATCGCCATAGGGAACATGTTAGACCAGTTCAGTCGTGAAGTGGGAATGGGGCATCCGGGCGGTCCTAAAGTCGAAGAATTAGCCGAAAAGTCTTCAAATTATATCCGACTACCATATACTGTTAAGGGGATGGATCTAGCATTTTCAGGTTTGCTTACAGCAGCCCTTAGAAAATATGAGACGGGTGCAGAACTTGAAGATCTTTGTTATAGTTTACAGGAGACAGCATTTTCAATGCTTGTAGAGGTTACAGAAAGGGCTCTTGCCCATACAAAGAAAAGGGAAGTTCTACTTTGTGGTGGAGTAGCAGTGAACAAGAGATTGAGGACTATGTTAGAAAAAATGTGCGATGGACATTATGCTAAATTTTTCATGCCCCCACCAGAATATTGCGGGGACAATGGTGCTATGATAGCATGGTTAGGTCAGCTCACATACAAGTATAAAGGACCTGATCGTATAGAGGATACAACCATCATTCAACGTTACAGGACAGACCAGGTTGACATACCCTGGATGGAAGAAACCAAGGAAAAATTGGAATTACCTAGCCATCTTAAGGCGAAGGGTGCTGAGGCAAACATTTACAATGGAACTTGGCTCCACTACAATGCAATAATAAAGGAAAGGATAAAGAAAGATTATCGGATAAAAGAAATTGATGAAGATCTTAGAAGATTCCGTACAAGAAATGAGGCTAAATTATTTAATGAAGCGAAAAAATGTGGCGTTCTAACACCTCTTTTATTCGATATAAATCTCAAGAGGACTTCCATTAAAATGGAAAATATCACAGGAAAACCATTAAATGATATCATAGAAAATTTGGACCCTAGTGAAAGGAAGAAAATTTGTGAACGTATTGGGGAAAATATAGCTAAACTCCATGAGCATGGGATCATCCATGGAGATCTTACAACCTCTAATATTATCATGGAAGGTAATGATCTTGTTTTCATCGACTTCGGCCTTGGAAAATTTTCAAAAGAAACAGAAGATAGGGGAGTTGATCTTCTAGTCTTAAAAAAGGCCCTTAAAAGCACCCATTATAATATATGGCGGGAATGTTTCAAAAAAGTTCTCAAGGGCTATGAAAAAAAATCATCCATCGAAATAGAATCAAAGATTAAAGAGATAGAAGATAGGGGACGCTACACTTAATTGGTAAGGTAGATTAAGATGAAGATAACATTTATAACCGGTAACAAACATAAGGTATTGGAGGCAAAAGGGATTTTCAAGGAGTTTGGTATACAAGTAGAACAAGTAGACATCGAATACCCAGAACTCCAAGGCACGCTCGAAGAAGTGGCAAAATATGGTGCAAAGTATGCTGCGAAACTCCTCAGAAAACCCGTTATCGTAGAGGATGCAGGATTATTTATAAGGGCTCTAAAGTGGTTTCCAGGACCATACTCAGCATATGTGCAAGAGACCATCGGCAATAATGGCATCCTCAAATTAATGGAAAACATAGATGATCGCTACGCCGAGTTCAGGTCGGTTGTAGGGTACTGTGCACCCGACACCGAACCCGAGACTTTTCTAGGCGTGGTGAAAGGCGAAATAGGATTTAAAGAAAAGGGAAATAAAGGCTTCGCATTTGACCCTATATTCTACCCAGAAGGAAAAAATAAAACCTTCGGGGAACTAACCAGGGAAGAGAAGAATAAAATATCCCACAGAAGCAAATCCTTCAGAAAATTCGCAAAATGGTACAAAAGAGAGGTGATCCTATGAAGATAAAACCAGATTGGGTTGAATATTCCAATGAAGAAATAGAAGAACTAATAATAAAATTATACAAGGAAGGAAACCCCCCTAGTAAAATAGGTATAATCCTAAGGGACCAACATGGGATCCCAAACGTCAAAGCAATAACAGGAATGAAGATAACAGAGATCCTAGAAAAGCATGATATAAAATTAGAGTACCCAGAGGACCTAATAAACCTCATGAAAAAAGCTGTTAACATCAGAGAACACCTAAAAGAACACCCAAAGGACCTTCACACTCGGAGAGGACTGCAACTTGTTGAATCAAAAATCAGGCGACTAGTAAAATACTACGTGAGAAAAGGCGTACTACCAGAAGGATGGAAATATGACCCAGAAAAGGCAGCGCTCATTGTTAAATAGAGGCGATGAAGCTTGCAAAATACTTAAAGAACACTTAGATAAAGGGGACATAATACGCGTCATATCACATAATGATGCAGACGGCCTTTCAGCAGCTGGTATGATAGGTAAAGCCATTTCCACCAGAAATGGCCAATTCCATATTTCCATCGTCTCCAGGTTAACTGATAATTTCATAAAAAAACTATCAAATGAAAAATATCAAGTTTTCTTTTTTTGCGACATGGGCAGCGCCAATTTACCTGCCCTCTCACACCTTCATGGAAATGTTATAATAGCAGACCACCACCAACCCATAGACTCGACTACAGACACTAATATAATCCATGTCAACCCCCATTTGTTCGGGTTTGATGGAAGTCGGGAACTCAGCGCCTCAGGAGCCGCGTATCTGATAATAAGGGGCTTAGAAAAATCACTCGCATCATTCGCTCTCGTAGGCGCCTTTGGCGACATGCAATACTTTAATGAATTTATAGGCATGAACCGTTTCATAATGGAAGAAGGGATCAAAAACGGTTCAGTACAAACACATGAAGATCTTAGGATAGCATCAAGATATGACGAACCATTATACAAAGCCCTCGCATATACATTCAACCCCACACTTCCAGGCATAACCGCAAACATAGAAGGTTCCAAGGAATTCCTCGAAAAAATAGGAGTATCATATGCCATAAGATTTCAAGATCTTGGAGCCGAAGAAAAAGACACCCTAAAAAGCGAATTAATTAAAATAAACCCGGAAATATTTGGAGAAGTTTTCACAGATAAAAGACTTCCATTGACCATAAGATATCTTTCAGATTTCGCAAAACTTCTAGACGCTTGTGGCAAAAATAAAGAGTATGGTCTAGCCATAGGAATATGCCTTGGTGAAGAAGAAAAATCTCTAGAAAAAGCTTTAAACCTTCAAAGAAAGTATCGTGAAGGTATCATAAAGGGTCTTGAATGGATCAAAAGGGAAAAACCAAAGAAAATGGAACATATACAATACATTTACACGGAAGAAAAAGCCCTCAAAGGCGTGATGGGAACCATAGCTGGCATATCATTCTCACTAGGATTATCAGATCCAAGCCTGCCCATACTCGCCCTTTCAAGGATGGATAATCAAGTAAAAGTTTCTGCACGGGCCACTCCCAAGATCATTGAAAGGGGCGTTGACCTTGGAAAGGCCCTTAGGGATGCCTCCTCAAACTTTGGGGGTACGGGTGGAGGTCATGATATAGCGGCTGGGGCCATGATTCCTTATAGAGAGCTTGAAAATTTCCTGCGCCTTGTGGATAATATAATTGGAAGTCAGAAAAAGGAGAGTTGAGATGTATCTCACAGCCCATGAAGAGGAAATGTATGATGGAGAATATGGCGAGGCTATCGAGAAAAGTATGAAAATTTTAGTAGCCCTTGGTGACATTTACGGGGCTGAGAAGATGGTAGAGATATCTTCAGCCCAGATCTCGGGCGTTTCTTATAAGACCATTGGAGATGCTGGATTAGAATATTTAGAAGAATTTTCAAGGGATCCCTCTGCTAGGGTGAAGGTCCAAAGCAGCTTGAACCCTGCGGGTATAGACCTAGAGAAGTGGCAAGAGTTAGGATTTCCAAGAGAATTTGCAGATAGACAATATAGGATTATAGATGCCTATACTAGAATGGATGTGATGAACACTTGCACTTGCACCCCATACCTTATTGGGAACATTCCAACAAGAGGCTCCCATATCGCCTGGTCAGAATCCTCGGCCGTCATATATGCAAATTCTATTCTGGGGGCGAGAACCAATAGGGAGGGGGGTCCTAGCGCCCTTGCAGCCGCTATTTGTGGAAGAACACCTGCCTATGGTTATCACTTGGATGAAAATAGAACTGCTAATATTCTTGTGAAAGTTGAAGAGCCCATAGAGGGTTACGAGTATGGTGTTCTTGGATACCATGTTGGGAAAGTTGTGGAGGATGGTGTCCCTAGTTTCCAGTTTCATGGGCGGCCTTCAAGTGATGAATTTAAATCATTGGGCGCTGCACTCGCATCTTCTGGTGCTATTGCATTATATTATGTAGAGGGTTTAACCTCCGCGATTGCGTGTGAATTTGAGGATAAGATATCTGTTGACAGCGCATCCCTTAAGGATTCTGTGGATGAGCTTTCCACCACTAATGATAAACCGGATTTAATATGTGTCGGTTGCCCTCATTGTTCATTAAATGAAATTAGGTTGTTGGCCCGTTATTTGCGCCGTCAGAGTCTTTCATGTGATTTTTGGGTTTGCACTTCTCATGCTCTTAAGGCGGCTGCGGATCGGATGGGGTATAGTGATATTATAGAGGAGTCTGGTGGGGTTATGGTCTCTGATACTTGTATGGTTGTGTCTCCTATAGAGGATCTTGGCTTTGAAGTGGTTGGTGTTGATTCAGCTAAGGCTGCTAATTATATTCCTAGCATGTGTGGGGTGGATGTTGTTTTTGATGATTGGAAAACCCTAATAGAATTATAACTTATAATTTATAAGTTTTAAGTGTGAAGTTTGAAACCATTATATAAACGTATACATCATAGAAAAATTCATGGCAAAATATATTGAACATCCCCTCATAAAACCAGAGAAAATCGAAGCCAGACTATATCAACAAAAAATCGCAGCAGACGTACTCAAAAAGGGCAATTCTATGATAGTAGCTCCAACAGCCTTGGGTAAGACCGTTATAGCCGTGCTAGTAGCTGCTGAAAGATTACAAAAATATAAAAAATCAAAAATCCTAATTCTCGCACCAAGCAAACCCCTCACAATACAACATGAAGATAGCTTCCAAGAATTCTTAACAGTACCATGCACATCCATCACAGGAGCCATCAACCCCACAGAACGTGTTAAACGTTGGAAAGAATCCCAAATAATATGTGCAACACCCCAAACAGTTGAATCCGACATAATAAATGGAAGATATAACCTCAAAGATGTTTCACTCCTAGTTTTTGATGAATGCCACCATGCAATAGGCTCATACTCTTATGTATATCTGGCATCACGCTACCAACAAGAAGCCCAAAACCCCCTCATACTAGGACTGACAGCATCCCCCGGTTTCGAAAAAGAAAAAATAGAAAGCGTATGCAAAAACCTCTTCATAAAAGAAATTATAATAAAAACAGAAGATGATCCTGATGTATCACCCTATTTCAATCCCATAGAAATAGAATGGATAAAAGTTAAAATGGGAAGTACCCTGAAAAATATAAAAAAACACTTGGAAAAAGCCCGCAAACACCGACTAAAAATGCTAAAACACCTCCACATAATACCAACAATAAACATAACAAAAAAAGATCTACTCAAAGCAAGGGGAAAAATCCAAAACACGATCGCAAAAACAACAAACCCGCCAAAAAAATACTACATCGGAATATCATTACTAGCCGCGGCCATAAACATAGAACATGCCATAGAACTCCTAGAAACACAGGGCATAAGCACATTACACCAATACTTCCTAAGATTACAAAAAAAGAGTACAAAAGCGGCTAAAAGCCTCATAACAGATCCAAATTTTTCACGTGCAATGATAGAAACAAGAAGAGCATACAAAAGAGGAATAGAACACCCAAAACTTGATAAACTAATTAAAATATTAAAAAAGGAGCTTAAAAAAGAAGACATAAAAAGGATCATTGTATTCACACAATTCAGAGACACAGTCGAACAAATATACAAAAAATGCCAAGAAGAAAAAATAAACGCAGCTAAATTTTACGGACAAGGCACCAGAACCGGTACCAAAGGCCTAACACAAAAAGAACAAAAGGAAATCATAAAAGCATTCCGCATAGGAAAATATGACATTCTCATTTCAACTAGTGTCGCGGAAGAAGGAATGGACATACCAGCCGTAGACCTCGTAATCCTATACGAACCCGTACCATCAGAGATAAGAATGATACAAAGACGTGGCCGTACCGGGAGGAAAAAAATGGGCCGCATGATGGTCATGATAACAGAAAAAACCCGAGACGAAGCATACTACTGGTCAAGTATCCACAAAGAAAATAAAATGAAAAAACACCTCCAAAAAGCGAAAAAAATGGAAATAGAAATAAAATCAGGAAGTTTAGAACCTCAAAAGGCCTCGGAGGGTAAATATATTGTCTATGCCGATTCCAGAGAGGTTAATTCACGAGTTTTAAGAGAATTAACTAAAATGGACGTCGAAGTAATCATAAAACCAATGGCAGTTGCAGATTACCAAGTCAGCGACGAAGTTGCCATAGAAAGAAAAACAACAAACGATTTCATAAATTCACTCATTGACAAAAGACTCTACAAGCAAGCAAGAGAACTTGTAAAAGAATTTAAAAAACCCATCATGATACTAGAAGGGGAAGACCTCTACTCAGCCTTCATCAACCCAAATGCCATAAGAGGAGCCATAGCATCCATTGCAGTGGACTTTGGAATACCCATAATCCCAACAAGATCACCGGAAGATACAGCGGCCATGATAAAAAGGATAGCAATCCGTGAACAATCAAAAGAAAAAGTAGAGATACAAATAAGAACCGAAAAAAAACCATTAACCCTAAAAGAAAGACAACTATTCATTGTAGAATCACTACCATACATAGGCTCCGTGAACGCGAGAAAACTCCTTAAACACTTCAAGACAATAAAAAACTTAGTAAATGCCTCTGAAAAAGAATTGAAAAAAGTAGAGGGTATAGGTGAAAAAATAGCACGAGAAATTCGCAAAGTCTTAGACTCTAAATTCGAAGGGTGATGAATTGAAAATTTTAATAGATGAAAGAGGCAAAAAATACATGCCTCCAACGGGTGAAGACTTCCAAACCGACCTTGGAATAATAAAAAAAGAAAAAATAGAAGGGAGCACCCCAGGAGAAGAACTGAAAACGCACCTCGGGAAGAAATTCAAGGTAATAGAAGCCAATATCAATGATTTCATAGAACTAATGGAAAGAAAATCATCAATTATCCTCCCCAAGGACATCGGAATAGTTATTTCATATACGGGCCTTGGAAGCGGTCAAAGAGTATTAGATGCAGGTACGGGTTCCGGGAGTGTTGCACTAACCCTTGCAAATATAGTGGGTGACACAGGCAAAGTCTACACTTATGAGATAAGAGAAGACTTCGCAACATTAGCAAAAAAGAATATCAAAAATTCTGGGATGAAAAATATAATCCTTAAAAATAAAGATATAAAAAAAGGCATAGAAGAGAAAAATTTAGATCTCATATTCCTCGACCTCCCAGGATCCTGGAAAATCATAGAAGACGCTAAGAACGCCCTAAAAAATGGAGGATGGATCGTATTCTACAATCCATACATAGAACCTGTTAAAATCATCCACGAAAAGGCTAAAAAGTGCGGATTTAAAGAGATAAAAACTGTTGAAGTTATTACAAGAGAAATTGAAATAAAAAGGAAAGGTACAAGACCCCGCACACGGATGATCGGACACACAGGTTACTTAACATTCACCCGAAAAATATAGGTGATCAAATGGGCTTCCAATTAGAAAATGTCATATCAATAAAAGATTTCACAAAAGAAGACATCGAATTCATATTAAAAGAAGCAGAAAAAATGGAGCCCATCGCCCGCTCCCAAAAGACCTCAAAGATCTTGTCAAGTAAAATACTAGGCATGATGTTCTATGAACCCTCAACCAGGACAAGACTATCATTCGAAGCAGCCATGAAAAGATTAGGAGGTAGTGTGATAGGCTTCTCAGAAGCCGCTGAAAGTTCAGCCGCCAAAGGTG
Organism: Methanothermobacter tenebrarum; assembly: GCF_003264935.1. Classification (NCBI taxonomy): domain Archaea; kingdom Methanobacteriati; phylum Methanobacteriota; class Methanobacteria; order Methanobacteriales; family Methanobacteriaceae; genus Methanothermobacter; species Methanothermobacter tenebrarum. The sequence continues at coordinate 23,916 of NZ_QLOE01000006.1, read as the reverse complement.
AAACACTAGCAGACGCTGCAAGAGTGGTAGCATGCTATGCTGATGCAATCGTAATAAGACATAACGCAGAAGGAGCAGCCCGCTACATTTCAGACATCATAGATATACCAGTCATAAATGCCGGGGATGGAGCAGGCCAACACCCTACACAGACACTCCTCGACCTTTATACAATGAAAAGGATATTTAATGGCATAGAAGGCTTAAAAGTAGCTTTAATCGGCGACCTTAAATATGGTAGGACAGTTCACTCACTCGCATATGCACTTGCCATGTTCAATGTAGATATGATATTCGTATCCCCAAAAGAACTTAAAATGCCACGTGACATTATCCATGATCTCAAAGAACAAAGTATATCTGTCCATGAAACCACTAGGATTGCAGAGGTTATAGATGATGTGGATGTACTCTATGTGACAAGAATACAAAAGGAGAGATTCCCAGATCCAGAAGAATATTCTAAAATCAAAGGTGCATATCGAATAGATGGTAAAATGCTAAATGGTAAAGATGTTATAGTAATGCATCCACTCCCCCGCGTAGATGAAATATCAGTTGATGTAGATACTATGCCCCAGTGTAAATATTTCCAACAAGCATTCTATGGCGTGCCAGTGAGAATGGCCCTCCTAAAAGCGCTTATAAAATAGGTCACATCCAAAGGGCGTTTTCAAGGACTGATGTATCGCACTGCAACTTTATAATATTGGTTCTGCCCTTTCCCCTGCCCTTTGAAACAGTGTTGGTAGATATGAGTCCTAGTAATTCTAATTCGTTAACGAAATCAAATATTCGCCTATAGGAGACGAAATCTCCTTGTGATATTTTCTTATAAACTTCATAAAGCCTGCCTGATGTTATCTCTTCACCTCGTTTGGTGAGATAAAGTATTGCCTCTAATACTCTTTGTTGTTGACTTGGAAGTGTCATGATAATATCAGTGACCTTGTTATGTTCAATATATTCCTTTGCTTCCCTTACAAATTCTCCCTTAACAACATCAGAACCTTGTTCGTCTGCTATTTCTCCAGCAGTTCTTAAAAGATCAAGAGCATAACGAGCATCACCTTCTTCTCTAGCGGCTAAAGCAGCGCATAATGGTATCACATCGTCCTCAAGCACCCCATCATTGAATGATAATTTAGAACGCTCATTAAGTATATCAACTAATTGTGGAGCGGCATATGGGGGAAAAACAATCTCACGATCCCTTAAACTGCTCCTTACCCTCGGTTTTATGAATTTTTTAAAATCTACATAATTACTAATTGAAAGTATTGAGACATTATCAGTACGTGTAAGAGTATATAATAGACCATCTCCATCATTTTTAAGTAAAATATCTATTTCATCAAGCACTACTATGAGTATGAGGTCCTGTCCAAACACATTCTTTTTAAAAAGGCTTCTAAAGGTATTTATGACTTCCGCCTTTGTCCATCCACGATAAGGAACATCCTTTCCAAACTGCTGACACAATCTCGCCAGAACCTGATACTCTGTAGTGTAATCTGTGCAACGTATATATTCAGTCCTCACATTGACATTAGAATTCTTAGATGCTTCATTGAGCTGTTTCATGGCAAATTTAGCCACTGCAGTTTTACCAGTTCCTGTCTTCCCATAGATCGTAATATCTGGAGGTGTAACACCCTTAAGTGCCTCTACCCAATACTTAGCTATAGCCCTTATTTGTTCTTCACGGTGAGGTAGCTTATCCGGTAAAAACCTATGATCCAAAAACCTTCTATCTTTAAAAACCGACTTCTTACCCTCCAATTCATCAAACACATTCATGATACCACTTCTAATAAAATTTTTAGAGCTCTGGTCCCACTTGTAAAAATCAAAATGATGTGATAATGTACCCCCACCTGATTTTAAAACACATGAAATTCCAGTTATATTGCAAGTGTAACTTTTCATCAAACATATTACATAAAACTTTTTATTAAAATATGCCATAAAAATATTACGATAGAGGGAGGGATACATTTCAAGTGTAACAAATAACTACCCCCCCAGCCCAAAACAGAGAGAGATACATTTCAAGTGTAACACCCATAAAAAATAGTAATTCTTCAAAACACTTAGGATAAAGAATGCCAGCTCGCTGAAATTAGCCAGTGAACAAAATCACAAAAAATTGTATCATATTATTCAGAAAAAGGTCAATAAAAAAGAAGAATAAATTTTGTAAAGGATGATGTAGAAGCTCCATGAATAAAATTATTTGCACGATGAGAAATCCTCAAGATCTAAAAATTGCACACAAAATTCATTTCAAAATTGATAAAACAAAAAATTCGATTTAGATTTAGGAAATATAACAGTTACCATTTGTTAATGTGCCAAGAGCATCCATATGTTCTAAAAATCCGTTGAAGTATAAATAAATGGTCCTATCCTCCAATTTGTGAAATATCTATTTTTATTAGCCCATATTAAATTCCTCATTATATGGAAGTTTACAATAAAAAGGATAATCCTATCTATTTAATTTCTGTAATAATTTCAGATTATATAGGTTAAAAAAAGAAGATAGATAAGTTATATAGACTTTGTAATTTGCAATATGAAATGAATCAAATAATTTGGAGGTATGCGCCCGCTGTTATGTATATAAAGACTTGGAAATTCTAAAGATGGCCTCCTCAAGCCCAAATGAGATAAAAATGAAAGTTAAACTCTCATGGAACTTATAAATTCCAATAGTTCCTACACTGTATCTTCTTACATAATTAAAAAATTGAGGGTTAGTCCCCATCATCAACTTTTTGAAGGAGTAAAAGGAGAAACCCTCGAACAGGGTAATTCAAACTCAAAAAGAAATGGGGAATGGAAGTGATCGGAGTAAAAACCAACATTGAACCTATCAAATGCCAAGAGAGATTATGAACAACATTACACCAAAGTAAATCAAACTTAATAAAATTAAGGAATGAATATCCACTAAGAGATTTACAAAGATAGGAAAAAGTCAACAAAATGAAATAAAAGGTTAAGATACGTGCATGCTTGAAGTTATCTTGGGAAAAAAATAATCCAAGAAGAAAGCAATAAAAAAACCAAAAATAATAGTAATCGCCTATCAAAAAAATTATATGAAAAAACCTGATAATAGATGTATTTCCGATGGAAAAACACAAAAACCCATGCTTATATTATTTTCCAGTTTTTGCAGGCTATAATTTTTCAGTGTTAAAAAAGAAAGCCAATTTTTTTACAAGTCGAAAAGTGAAGGTTATTAATTAGCTCTAACCACATAGACGGCATGACCCAATGAAATTCGCATAGGAGTTATAATAATTCTTCAAGTAATAAAAGATAGCAAGTATTAAAATGGGGAGATAAAGCAATCCTTTAAATTTTTTCGTGGTATTCTCAGAATATTAATAATAATCAAAGAATACAGCTCATAGTTGAGCAATGCTGGGGAGAATCTCAAGAATTTTTCAGATAAAATAATGTACCTAGACCTAAGTAATCCCTCATTTGTGGGGGGATGTCATTGCAGTCAGATAGATTTCAAGTGTAAATTACCCACAAGAAATTTTTTACACTTGAAATGCACCCCTCTCTCATTCATGATGGGGGGCTCTCTCAATTTTTACACTTGAAATGCACCCCTCTCTCTAGACATACATTGTGTCTTCATGAAATTCATCCTTTTTTTCCCCGAATTTCTTCTGTATGAGCCATAGGACATGTAATTTGGCTTTAAATACTTTTTTGATAGTAGATATTAGCCTATCTTTAGTTAATGCATCATTGTAAATCTCATCAGTTACAAGATAACTTTCTAGGATGTTTCTTGGATGTTCTAATTGGAAGTCCACGAGAAACTTGTTCAAGGAAAATCTGACCTGCCAAAGAAACTCTTCCCTCTTGGATTCGCTTAATTCCCGGATCTTTGATAAATGCTCTGGGCTTACACTCGTGGCACATGCAACTAATACTAGATCCTCTTTATCCTTTGGTTGTATGACATCTATTACATGGTCTTCTGGGTAATTTACAATGAAATGGAAATTGGCATTTTCATCGTCTACTATTTGCCCTAGAAGACCTTCTTCAGTGAGCCATCGTTTTATTTTACTCTCCAAAATTATCACCTTCTCCTTCCTAAATTATTGTCAATAGTATATATATTTAGATAGGCAAGGAAAATTTTCTCAAAGGGAGGGAAATTTCATCATATTGAACAATATGGAAATATTCATGATCGGAGTTTTAATAGATATTTTACTAGGTGAACCACCAGTTTATTTCCATCCAGTAGTATGGATAGGTAGCATAACTGAAAAATTGAAGTACAAGTTTGGAAAAAAGAAAATCTCAGGAATAATACTAACTTCCATAGTCCTTCTGCCATTTATTATTCCAATTTTATTCATCAACCTTTTACCTTGGCTATTAAAGATCTTGTTATCATCCTTTTTGTTTTCTATAACATTTTCCATCAGATTCTTCTTTAAATCGATAAAAAAAGCAAAAAGTGAACTTGAGAAGGATATTGGAAGAGCCCGTTTGCATATTTCGAATTTGGTAAGCAGAGACACGTCTAAACTTAACAAGGAACAGCTTACATCTGCTGTAATAGAAAGTTTAACAGAAAATATAACAGATTCCATAATTTCCCCCATAATATTCTTCATGATACTAGGGCTCCCAGGGGCAATGGGATACCGGGTTATTAATACATTAGATGCTATGGTAGGCTACAAAGACGAGCAAAATCGCTCTATTGGATGGTTCCCTGCGAAGACAGATGACATCCTAAATTATATACCAGCGCGGATAACAGGACTCCTCATAGTAGCCGCGGCTTTCATACTAAGAATGGATTGGAAAAAAAGCCTGAAAACCATGTTACGTGACAGTAAATTAACTCCCAGCCCCAACTCTGGTTATCCAATGGCCGCCGCCGCTGGAGCTCTCAATATCAGATTAGAAAAGCCCGGTGTATACATAATAGGGGATGAAAACAATGAACCAAAAACATCAGCAATTTCTGATGCATTAAAATTATCATATGTTACTATATCATTGTTCATATTACCCATCATAATCTTGGGGGTGTTAATCTGAAAATAGCGCTGTTATCAGTGACAAAAAACGGTTTAGAAATCTCAAAGCAACTTAAAAGAAAACTTTCACAAGATCCAAGAATATTTCAAATTGATATTTTCCATAAAAATGTTAAAAAAACCCTCAAAGAAATATTTAAGGATTATGATGCGATTATTGGTATAATGGCTACTGGTATAATGGTAAGAAGTATCTGCAAGCTTTTATCAGATAAAAAAGAAGACCCTGCAATTATTGTCATGGATGATGCTGGAAAGAATGTTATAAGTTTAATATCGGGACATTTAGGAGGGGCGAATGACTTAACATTAAAAATAGCAAAATTAACAAAGGCGAGGCCGATTATCACAACATCTACAGACGTCCATGGTTACATAGGTATAGATGCACTTGCAAAAAAATACTATTGGCAGATAAAAAACACGGAAAAAATAGTTAAATTTAACAAGGCATTATTAAACGGTGAAAAAATAACAATCAAGGGCCCTGAAAATCTAGAATATTTATGTGATGATCCACTTTTCAGGAAAAGTTACATTATAATGAAAAGAGAGGATAAAATCATCAAAGCAATACTAGATAGAGATGAGATCTTAATAAAACCCAATAAGCTTGTTGCAGGCATAGGTACGAAAAAGGGTGTCAATGAAGAAAAGATAATAGAAAGTTTAAAAAAGAGTTTGTCATTATTGGATCTTCCACTTGAAAGATTAGATGTCATAGCGACAGGAGAGATGAAAAGAGGCGAAAAAGGTATAATAAACGCTTCAAAAATTTTGAAAAAGCCATTAAAGTTCGTTGATTTGGATGATTTGAAATTAGAGGATACGCATTCAAGGTCTAGTTTCGTGGAGGATAAGTTTGGTGTGGGAAGCGTCTGTGAAGCCGCTGCACTTCATGTTGCAGGCAAAGGATCGCGGCTTATCCTAAGAAAAACAACTTATAATGGGATTGCGATAGCAATAGCTGTATCCCGAGAAAAAGTTTTTTAAAGAGTGTGCAACAAAATAAAACCACCAAGAAAAAGTATTATCAAAATTTTATTTTAAAAGAAAGGGAGGATTTTAACATGAGTAACAAGACTTTTGAGAAAGTTTCCAAAATCTTAAAGAGTATAATGGAGGATACTAGCGTCCCAAGGAATATTAGAAGGGCCGCGGAGGAATCAAATGAAATATTACAAAATGAGGAAGAAGATGTAACCATCAGAGCAAGTACTGTTATATCAATACTTGATGAGATTAGCAACGACCCTAACATTCCCATACATGCAAGGACACTGATATGGGAAATCTTAAGTGAACTTGAATCAATATAAAACTGCTCTAATTAAATTTTAGTGAGTATATAGGCTAAGAATTGTGTCTTAGCACTTTGTTCTATAAACTCTGCAAGTTGAATTGCTTCTCGGAGATTTGAACCGCAACAGACAACACCATGATTTTTTAAGATTAAAATCTTACCCTCTTTTATCTTTTCGGCGCATTCTCTGGCCAATTCCAAACTACCAGGCTTATGATATGCTACTTCCACCATGGAATCTTCCTCAACTCCATTGAAACCTTCAAGTCCTTTCAATCTTTTATCTGAGAAAGCAAAGGCAGTTGCATAGGGTGAATGTGTATGTACTATACTTTTTATATCCTTTCTTACCTTATAGATTCCAAGGTGAAGATATAGCTCAGATGAGGGGTCCCCTCCTAATAATCTGCTCCCATCCATGCCGACGATAGCTACATTTTCCTCTGTCACAAGGGAAAGGGGGACACCTGTAGGGGTTATGGCGATTTCCCCCATACTTAAACGGATACTAATATTACCCGCGCTCCCTAATACAAGACCGCTACTATACAAGTAGTGGGCTGCTTTAACTAACTCTTTTATATTTATATTTTCTCCCACATCATACCTCCTATAGGTGGAGAATAGTTTAATTGAATTGTAGTACTTTTATCTCTCCCCTATGTAATACTGGTACTTGGCCACAAGTTGGAACTATATTGTAGATTTTCTGGAATTCTGTCTGGGACTGGAATGTCCCTGAATTTATGAGGTGGATTCCCTTGTATTTTTTGTAGGCGTTGATATGGACGTGTCCTGCATGGAAAATATGTGGTATTTCATCTATGACGAGATGGTCTTCAACTTCATAGGCTATTGGTGTTCTCTCCCCATAAATTGGGGCTAGGTGTCTCTTTTCTAAAAGTTCGGCCATTATAAGGTGTGATTTGTCGTGTGATAAATGGTTGACGGTCATTGCCATGTCATCGAAGCTTCTACCATGATATATGAGTACTTTTACACCGTCTAAGCTCACTATCGACGGGTTGCTTACGAATTCTATGTTTTTTATCTGGTATAATGGTTTTGCATACTCTTTTGGTATGGCTGGTTGTGGTTCAGCTATCCTGGAAGCGTCGTGGTTGCCAGGAGCTATTATTATCTTTATGTCGTCTCTTATCTCACCTATCAGCCTCGCGGCCTCTTCGTATTGTTCATTCACGTCTTTTATTATGAGTTCTTTTTCCTGGTTTGGGTATACCCCTATACCATCAACGATATCGCCGGCTATGATAAGATATTTAACATCTTCTGCTATTTTCATATGTTCTTTGGTTCCGAGTTCACAGTTTAACCATTTTATGAACTTTTTGAATGATTCTTCCAAGAATGTGGAGCTTCCTATATGAGTGTCTGAAATGAAAACTGTGGAAAAATCCATGGGTTTTTCCTCAATTCTAGGCAGACCTGGATGGACTATCTCTGATGGTATCACGAACCTCCCCTTCAAACTCCCCTTAACTCCAATAACCTCATCCCTTACTAGCCTGTTAGCTTCCTCAAATAATTTACGGTTTTCTTTATGGACTAAAAGGTTTATTTCTCCGGTTTCATCCTCTATTTCTATTATTTTATGATTATTTTTCGTGTCTCTAATCTCACGTATCATCCCAATTATAGCTACAACATCATGACGCGGTGAAACGCTTGAAATCGGCAGAAAATCCCTGAATTCACCCCTTCCTAAGAATATCTCTTTTAATTTATTATATCTACTATTGAAGTAGTCACCCATATCCTTTATTTCACCAGTTGTATAAGATTTCATACTTGTATCCTTAATTATTTTAAAATCAAATTTTTTCGCCCCTCTGGCTTCTAAATCTACTCTTTGATCGCTAGAATCCATGCTAAGGATTTCAGGTGTTATAATTAAAAGTTCACCATCTTTTCTTTGGCTCTTTAAATTTTCAATAAGATTAAGAATGGTTTCTTCCCCTAACAATTTCATCTTTTCATAAGCTTCAGGTTGTACAAGCAAACCATCCTCTGCAAGTCTCAGAAGTATATCTCGGCTCATAATAACCAATCTTTGACAATTTTATAATATACGGAGATAATGTAGTCGAAACTTTCTTATAGACCACTACAAAATATATGATAAAAACTATGATAAATCAGTTACCCTCCCACCACACTACAGATTTTAAAAAATATTATAAATTATTATAAGACTCACAATGTGGTAACACATCTAAGTTGTAAAAAACTTAAAAGGGTGATTTAATGTCAAGAATACTTAAATTCTTCCTATTCTTTCTACTCTTCATAATATTCTTTGAAGTAGGAGTTATAAGCTCATATACCCTAGTTACCTCCCAACCACCTGACGTGGAAAAATTAATAAACACACAATTAGATATACTCTCATCCTATCTAAAAATAGGTAAAGAGATAGTAGGCCCCAAACCAGAAATAGTTAACATCACTAATAATGTGGAAGTGGCTGAGACACTTCAAAAAAAGGCCCAAGTAGATGGTGTTGAATTAGAAACACTCAATGCAACAACCTTCGAAGACTTGGAAAATGAGCGCGTGAATGTTAACATCACAGCAATGGCCTATAGGGAAAATGTGACTGAATCCACTGGTCAAATAGTCATAAAGCCAACAGCACGATTCATGATAACAGCAACAGCAGTTGCAACGGTTGAAGATCACGAGATCAAAGTAGATGTAGGGACAATAAAAATACTTTCTATTATTCGCGTTTATTAGGGTGGATAAATTGATTAAAATCGTTGGAATTGGACCTACAAGAGATGACATGACATTCAGAGCTTTTAAAGCTATAAAAGACGCTGATGTTATAATAGGCTACAAAAAGTATATTGATAAAATCCGCGATATCATAAAGGACAAAGAAGTCATTGAGAAGGGGATGCGAGAAGAGATTAAACGGGCCGAGATCGCGATAAAAAAACACAGAGAAGGAAAAAATGTTGCACTAATAAGCTCAGGGGATCCTGGAATTTTTGGCATGGCCAATGTATTCTTTCATTTAATCGACAAATACTCCAATATTGAAGTTGAAGTGATACCTGGGGTGACGGCAGTAAATTATGCCGCTTCTCTACTTGGAGCGCCTCTACATGATTTTGCAGTCATAAGTTTAAGTGACATTCTAACACCACTTTCCGAGATAAAAAAGAAGGTTGAAAATGCTGTGACAGCAGGATTTATCATAGTATTCTATAACCCAAAGAGCAAAAGGAGGAAAAGGCCGCTAATGGAAGTATTAAAGATAATAAAGGAACATTTAGCCCCTTATACACCAGTTGGGGTGGTTAAGGATGGAAAAGCCAAGTTGACAAACCTCCAAAGATTAGATGTGGAGAATGTGGACATGTCAACTACAATAATAATTGGCAATCCCACAACCTACATTAAAGAAGGTTACATGATAACACCGAGGGGATACGCTCTTAAATATTTTATTCACCCACTTGCGCGCGAATATTATCAAAGGTACATCAATGGAGAAATCCAGGAAGGTCCTAACCTCGAATGTGAATATTATCCTTGCCATTTCATGGGCCAAGATTGCACATTCTGTTATTGTCCTTTCTATCCTTGTGGTGACGGTTCGACAGGTGGTTATTGGATAAAGGATAAAGGTGTTTGGAGTTGTCAAGAATGTGAATGGATCCATGAAGAAGACACTGTTAAATGTTTAAAGAAAAGTTTAGATGATATTATTAAGGAGGTTGAAGATCTCAACAAGAAAAAGAAAGAGCTTTTAAAGTTGAGGAGGAATTGCATTCATGAAACTAGACTAATGTGAGGGGAGAAAATTGTCAAAGGCTAGTGTTAAAGATATCCTAATTGAAATGAAAAACCTTTCGGAGTTAATGGTCGACTTGGCATATTCCGCGCTTTTATTTAATAGTAGGGACGCTGCTGAGGAAGTTAAAAAATTGGAAAATAAAGTGAATAGGCTTAATTATGAGATCAAGAAAGAGTCCCTCCTCGCTGCAAGATCTGTTGAAGACGCGGAAGAACTCACAGCTTTACTTGAGGTAGGGCAAGCCGCCGAAAACATAGCTGACGCCGCCAAAGACATTGCAGAACTAGTTTTGAAGGGTATAAAACCCCACCCAGTATTTAAGATGGTGATGGAGGAATCTGATGAGATAATCATGAGGGTAACCATAGAAGAGGGATCAGAACTCATCGGAAAATCACTAGGGGAGATTCTCTTGGGAACAAGGACTGGTATGAGGATAATCGCTATAAGAAGGGGTGAATCATGGATCTATGGACCTGACAGGAACACAGTATTAGCTGAAGAGGATACTCTTATCGCCAAGGGCAATGAAGCCGGGGCAGAGTTATTGAGAAAACTTGCCAAGAATGAAATGTCACTCGATGAACTCTGAATAACAAAGGGAGAAGTTGCAGGTGATCCTATATGACGAAAAAATTAACAGAGAAAATAAAGATTATAATGGATCACCTGCTCACGCTCCTAGTTAACATTTCAATATTGTTCTCAAAGGCTTTTATAAAATTCTTCGAAATTTTCAAGAAAATAAATTTTTTTATCAAAAGCGTAAAAAGGATCCTTGGCGAAAGTTTATTCGCACTTCTTATATGTGCCATCGGCGACCTTATAGCAGGTATAGTCCTAAGTAAAATGACACATTTCCTTGAAGCCTACCCAGGTCTTATAGTCCTTATACCTGGTGCAATAGGGATGCGAGGTAACATTTTCGGGGCTTTAGGTTCACGTCTCGGATCGAACCTTCATATAGGTACCCTCTCAACAGAACTTAAAAAATCTAAAATTTTAAATGATAACATAGAATCCACCATAATTTTAACTATAATAATGTCCTTATTCCTTGGGCTTATGGCATGGACAATCTGTGAAATTTCAAATTTTAAAAACATAGGAATAATTGATTTCACCATCATATCAGTCATGGGTGGTATAATCTCCGGGATTTTTTTATTACCTGCCACGATCCTGATCGCGCTCAAAAGTTATGAAAACGGGTGGGATCCTGACAATATTACCACTCCATTGATAGCAGCATCAGGAGACCTTTTCACACTACCATCAGTTTTTTTAGCCATACTATTCTTAGAATTAATAAAAAATACAATCTTAGAACCAACATTTTTTCTTCTTTTCATTTTAATGGGACTATTGGGCCTTTTAATAGGGTTAAAAGGGGATGAATATTTAAAGGGTATAATTAGTCAAAGCGTCCCGGTGCTACTTCTCTGTTCTATCTTTGGAACAAGTGCTGGTAGCATCCTAAACAGTAGATTATCTGTCATATTAGATAATCCTAGTATACTTGCACTTGTACCATTATTCTCAGGAGAAAGTGGGGACCTTGTAAGTATATTAGGTGCTAGATTATCCTCTGGTCTACATTCAGGTATTATACCTCCAACACTGATACCACGGAAAGGGGCTCTTTATAATTTTGGCATAATTATCATACTTTCCATTATAATCTATCCAGTGATAGGGGTTTTAGCCCATATTGTAAGTGCTGGGTTGGGCTTGCCAACCATTCCACTTCATAAGATGATCTTGATAAGCGCACTTGCAGGTTACATTCTAACACCCTTCCTTTTGATTTTAGGCTTCTACTTGAACTCTCTTTCATATAGAAGAGAATTAGACCCGGATAATGTTGTAGTGCCCCTTTCAACAAGTTTAACAGATCCTATGGCGAATATTTGTCTTGTTTTCATGATAATATTATTTTTAAATGTTTAAATCCATGCTACCATGACAAAATCGCATGGTTGAACTTGGAAATAAGCTGGTTGAAGCGGTACAGAATATCCCTTAGGCACTGAAATGATTAAAACATTCCCATCACCTTTTACATGTACCCAGATTATCCCAGTAGAATTCGAGGATAAAAAGCCTTCTATTATATTATTTAAAAGTACAGGAGACTCATAGGTATTTTCTTCATAGTTCTTGTTTTCGGGCGTGTCTATAATCCATGATATCCTTGGATTGTCTGCTAAAAGGTAATAATTATTCTCTTCAATTTCCTCAAGTGTTGCTTTGAAGTAGCCACATTTCCATTTATCATGCCTATAGCAACCATTAGATTTCGAATTTAATTCTAGGATAACATATTTCTTGTAGAAATCACATTGGACTGTCCTATTCACTATGAATATCTCATGAGGTGTTCCATCATCCCCTTTAATTATAATGGGTGGTATTATCTCATTTTTAGGATATAATGTTATGTTCATATGTACTTGTGGTGGGAGTATCCTGTTGAGGAGTTCTGGGTTGGCTTTTAATTTACATATTTTATCATAGGATAAAATTTTGGAATTTTCAGTAGTAGATAAGCCTGGGATCACATTATTAGTAGTGGGAAGAGTCTCCCAGTTATCCGGCGATCCTGGTATATTTATCAATATTTCTGTTGTTTCGCTTGCTATCCTTTCAAAATAATACCTTTGAAAATTTTCATGGGTTATCTCCCTGTTCATATCCATCAGATCGCTGGAGACTCCTATTATGACAATTATGACGACTATCGATAATAGCATGTCTGTTGAGAATACTAGGCCTTCTTCTTTCATTTTATCCCATACTTTTTTTGATGAGCTTCATCCAAGAAGAGCGCATATGTGGCATTTATGATAAATGGTTGGCCTTCATATAAATCGTTGAATATAACATGATCTATTGAGGCTATGGTAGAGCCATTATTCAACATATAAGATATTATGAAAGTCTCCAAGCCTTGATGGAGGCATGTAGCTCTTCCTTCTAACCGACAGAGGTAACAGGCCCCATCATTACTTTTATGATAATAGCCGTTTTGGATGCAATCTAACATGACTGGGATGGATCCATGGGTTTCATAGGGTTCATAGGGGCATTTTTTGATAATAAAAGGTGAAGTAGCGTTTTCATAAAATGATCCGTTTTCCACACCTCCAAGATAAGCTACTAAGCCGTGATGATATTCTATACAAGTCATATTGTGGGAGATTGAATCGCATTTCGTAAATGGGAGCGGATCTGGCAAGCCTTCAATTGATACTAATTGTGAAATGTTTTCTACATGTTTAATATTGTCTTTTTGGACTGTTATTGTCGAATTCACTTCAATATAGAATGGGTCATTCTCATATGATGCTATGCTCTTTATTGTGCAGTTAACATCGCAATCATAGCTGAGTTTATTGATTCTTTCCTGCACTTTCTCTTTCACATATTCACTACTGTTTATAATTGTCATATTTTCTTCGATGACTTCATAGGCACTTTCATTCAGAACATCCAAGGTTATAACTGGTATATTATTTTTCACGTCTTTAAATGTTGAAATGACATTGTTTGAATTCATTGAATCATAATTAGCCCTATTCTCATAATTTAACACAGTTAACGCGCTGAAAAGTAATATGAAAACTGGTATTATAAGTAAAAGTACCGTTCCATTCAAAACATAACCTTTATCCCCAATCATAAATAATACTATAATATAAAATATTATAAAAATATTATCATAACAATTTTTAGCAAATCATGAAAAAAGTATTACCCCCCTAATAGTTTAAATAACATGAAAACTTAAAAAGGGTTTTAACAACTCCCATGGTATGTATACAAACTAAAAAGTATTCTAAAACCACAAGATAGTGCAGAATGGAGGTTCATAAAATGTCAGAAACTGTGAGAACATGGCGCCATATACCCCAACGTTACAATCTACTAGGCTCTAAATGCCTAAAATGTGGTTCAATATTCTTCCCAAGACGCATAGTATGCCCCCACTGCAGGAGAAAAGGCAAACTAGAAGACATAAAATTTAAAGGAAAAGGTAAAATACACAGTTACTCCGTGATACACGCTCCAAGCGACGAATTCAAAAACATAGCACCATATGTAGTGGCCATAGTCGAATTAGAAGAAGGGGTTAAAATAACCACACAAATCGTTGACTGCAACCCTGACAATATAAAAATAGGAGACGAAGTAGAAATGGTATTCAGAAAAATAAGAGAAGAAGGAAAAGATGGAGTGATAACATATGGCTTCAAATTCAAACCAGCCAAATAAAATAGGAGTCCTACTCGTAGGCCATGGCAGCAGACTACCATATGGAGAAAAAGTTATAAAAAAACTCGCCAAACTCTACGAGAAGGAGGTAGAATACCCAGTTGAAATAGGCTTCATGAACATTTCAAAACCAACCATCCCCGAAGCCGTAAAAAAACTTTCAAAAAAAGGCGTTAAAAAAATAATCGTCACACCAGTATTCCTAGCACATGGAGTGCACACAAAACATGACATACCACACATACTAGGAATAGATGATGGAAAAGAACACCACCACTCCCATGAACACCAACACGACGAAAAAATCGAATTTAACGGTGAAATAATCTACACAGAACCCCTAGGCGCGGACCCCCGAATAGTTGAAATAATAAAAGACAGGGTAAATTCCGCCCTTTCATGATAAAGATGAAAGTCTCAGATTTAGGAGAAAAAAAGCTTATTAAAAGGATAATAGCCAATATAAAATTGCATCTGAAGGATTTTAACATAGAAGGTCTTGGTGATGATGCCGCCCTCATAGACATGGGCAAAGAATACATTGTTGCAACAACCGACCTACTAAGACAAACCTCTCATTTCCCCAAGGCCATGAACCATGAGCAAATGGGCTGGAAAAGCGTAACAGTCAATATAAGCGATTTAGCCGCAATGGGGGCTAAACCATTGGGACTACTAATGTCAATGGGTCTTCCAGCCCATATGAAAGTTGAAGAATTCGACGAACTCCTTAGAGGCATCCTCAAAGCTTGTGACCATTACAGGATACCTCTCATTGGAGGGGATACAAAGGAAGCAGATGAGATAATATTAGCAGGGGCTGCCATTGGGAGAACACTGAAAGAAGATGCGCTTTTAAAAAGCGGATCAAAAGAGGGAGATCTGGTAGGAGTAACTGGACAATTAGGCCTCGCAGCAGCCGGGATAAAAATACTCCTCCATAATATAGAAGAAGTACCAGTAACAGATGATATATTATCCAAGATCATGGATCACGCGCTTAAACCAGAAGCAAGATTAAAAGAGGCTCGAATATTAGCAAAATCGCATCTTGTAAACGCAGCTACCGATATAACAGATGGTCTTGTAAGTGAATTGAATGAACTGATAACTGCCACCTCCAATAAAATTGGAATAAGATTATACAAGGAAAAACTCCCCATCCCTTATGAGGTGAAGGAGATAGCGAGATTAATCAAGGAGGACCCCATTGAATTGGGGATTTATTATGGTGAAGATTTCGAACTTCTTTTCACAATACCACCCGAAAATGTCATCCCCCTCAGCGATCGATTAAATTTCTATATCATAGGTGAAGTCACTAAAACAGGGAGAATTGAAATAGTTGATAAAGAGGGAAGAACATACATACCACCAGTAAAAGGATATGAACATCTGAGGGGTTGAAGTTGATAAAAGAGGCTATCCTTTATGAAAAAGTCAATGAGAGGGTGAGATGTAGTGTATGTAATAGAAGGTGTTCGATCCCTGAAGGTAGAAGGGGATTTTGCCTCACAAGGGAAAACAGGAATGGTAAGCTTTACAGTTTAATTTATGCTGCTGTATCTTCCGCTGCAGTGGATCCAATCGAAAAGAAACCATTATTTCATTTCTACCCTGGCAGTTTTGTCTACTCTCTAGGGACGGTTGGTTGTAACTTTCGTTGCAAGCACTGCCAAAATTGGAATATTTCACAAGCAGTAATAGACGAAGCATATACAGAGGATATACCGCCTGAGGAGGCCATCGAGACTACTAAAAGGTACAATTGTAGGTCTATTGCATGGACATATAACGAGCCCACTATCTGGCTTGAATATACACTTGACTGTGCAAAACTTGCACATAAGGATGATATTAAGACTGTTTATGTTACGAATGGTTATATGACCGAGGAAACCCTCGAGCTCTTATCCCCATTGTTAGATGCTGCTAACATAGACTTAAAGGGGATGACGGATGAATTCTATAAGACTGTGTGCAGTGCAAAATTACAACCAGTACTTGACAGCATAAAATGGATGCATGACGCGGGGATACACATTGAGGTCACAAACCTTATAATACCAGGATATAACGATTCAGAGGATGAGCTCAGGGCCCTTGTCAGGTTCATGGTCGATGAAGTCGGGGTTGAAGTCCCATTACATTTCACACGTTTCTACCCCCATTATAAGATGCAACATTTACCCCCAACACCAACAGAGACGCTTCTCAAAGCCCGTGAAATTGCACTTGAAGAGGGTATGAGATACGTTTATGTGGGGAATGTTCCGGGTCTTTCAGAGGAAAACACTTATTGTTATAATTGCGGCGAACTTCTAGTACAAAGATATGGCTTCCAGATAAACCGGTTAAATCTGAAAAAGGGTAGGTGCCCTTCTTGTAATGCGAAAATAGACATAATAATCTAGATTATCCTCTCGAATTTTTCAGATCCTTTTAATGGTTTTGTGGCGTCTACACCAACCTTTGTGGTTGTCCCATCGGCTGATGCTGAAGGATCAAGTGATGAACCCCTAGCCCCTCGGACTATAAGTATATCATCATCTTTTACTCGTGTAGCTATCGCATACTCCACATCCTCTAGATCAAAGGGGTTTATATCATCGTCAACAACTACAACATGCTTTAATGATGGATGAGCTGATAAAGCTGCCATTATAACGTTTTTAGCATCACCCTCAGCCTGTTTTTTTATAGATACGATTGCATGTAACCAGCAGCAACCACCCTCTGTAAGAATCACATTCTTCACACTTGGAACGGTATTTTCCACTGCTTTGAATATTCTCGGCTCTTGTGGGAGTCCTTGAAGGAGTTTATGTTCAAGTCCGGCGGGTAAAATAGCATGATATAGTGGGTTGTTTTTAAAGTGGATCCTTTCAACTTCTATAATAGGTTCTTTTCTTATAATATCATAGGTGCCGGTTAAATCCACGAAGGGACCTTCATCGGTTCTTTTATTGGCCAAGATCTTCCCTTCTATTATTATCTCCGCATCTGGGACTTCAATGTCCACTTTTTCGCATTTGAAAAGTTTAAGTTTTCCATCATGGAAATTGTTTGCAACTTCTAGTTCATCAACATCTATTGGTACTGATGTTGTTGTTGCGAGTAATGTTGCAGGGTGCATTCCAATGACTATAACTATGGGCAAGTCTTCTCCCATTTCTTCGGCTCTTTTGTAATAACTGTAGAGATGCCTTGGAACTATGCGCACAGCTAAGTGTCTTTTATCGAGTAACATCATCCTATGGATAGAAGCATTCCGTACCCTTGTTTCTGGATCTTTGGCTATGATGGCACCAGCGGTAATATAGGGGCCCCCGTCCTTTTGATAGTATTTGAGGATTGGTAGCTTCTCTAAATTTGCTTTTTGGGAATGGTAACCTTCAAGTTTTTTAATATCTTCTATTGGGGTTGGGTTATCCATTGCCTGGATTATTCGTTTTGTTATGTTCTCTTTTTTGCAGTTAAGTGCCCTTGAGATTTTTTTTCTGCTGTTGCATATTCCTGAGATCACTGGTATGTCGGATTCCTTGATATTTTCTAGGATTACTATTTCTCCGGGATGTTCTCTGAGGATTTTAGCGGCTTCAATATGGGTTGAAACTTCCTTTTCGATTCTTATAATATCAAATTCGTCTTTTATGGTTTGTAGAAATTTTCTCATTTGATCACCTAGTTCAGGTTACTGGATCCCTCCTCTTAATTTTTTTATTCTTGTTTCTATTTTCTCATTTTTTATCCCGAGGATTTCAGCCGCTAATATGGCGGCGTTACCACCATTTCCTATTCCAACAATGCCTACAGGGGCTCCTGGTGGCATGTTAACCATAGAGAATAAAGAGTCTAAACCATAAGCTTTAAAGGCACAAGGGACTCCTATAACTGGTTTGTCTGTAAGGGCTGCTATTGTGCCGGTTACATGTGCAGATAATCCACTGATCGCTATGAACAATTTAACAGTTTCCATATTCTCTATGTATTTTTGGAAACGTTCAGGATATCTTATAGGGGATATAACATTCAAATCATAGGGTATGCCCAGTCTATCCAAGAACATGGTGACTTTTTTAGTGATTTTCATATCAGAATAACTGCCCGGGATGACAGAAACAAGTGGGCTGTCATTATTTGCTGTCCTCTCATTGGTTGTCCATGTTGGCTCTGGGATTGCTATTTCGATTGGAGAGTAATAATTTCCTTTAATGTTATTAGTGATATGTGATTCATCACTTTCAACCTTTTCATAATATCCTTTTCTAAGTTTTATTATACGGGCTCTTATTTTCTGATTATAGGTTCCAAGTATCTGGGCTGCGAATAAGGCGCCGTTTTCTCCCCTGTCAATACCAACAGTGGCAACTGGGACTGGGAATGGCATCTGAGAACATGCGAATAGGGCGTCAAGACCTCCTATTTTAACATCAACAGGCACCCCGATAACTGGTCGATAGGTGTTCGCGGCTATTATCCCTGGAAGATGTGCTGATAATCCAGCTATGCCTATGAAAACTTCCACACCATTTTTAACAGAATCTAAAACGATGCTCTTAACCCTTTCATGGGTTCTGTGAGCCGATGCCACCTTCAAATCATAGGAGATTTTAAGTTCTTCAAGAATGTCCATAGCCTTTTCAGCTATCATATAATCTGTTCCGCTTCCAAGAACTATCATTACCTTTGGTTTCATTTAACCACCCAAACCATGAAAGTAAACATAACCTTTGATATAGGGTAGAAGATGTCTTTTCCTTGACAGGTTCTCCATTAATCTTTTACTTAGAGTGAAATCATACTATTAAGCTTTTCTTTATAATCTTGTCTAATCTATATATTAAAGTGCTTTTTATAATAACATTAGTAGAATTGTTAAGGGATATTTTCCCATATATAGAATTTTTTGGAGTCAAAGGGCATGTATTGGTTAATCCTCATCATAGTAATACTACTATGTGTTTTGAAGAAGCATGAAAGGGATTTAAGTGTTTCGGTGGTTATCCCAGCCTATAATGAAGAAAAAACTGTTGCAAAAGTTGTTAAGGCGGCCCATAGTTCATCTTATGTGGATGAAGTTATTGTAGTTGATGATGGTTCATTTGACAATACTTACAAGGAGGCTAAAAGGGCAGGTGCAAAGATAATACGCCATGCAAGCAATCGCGGCAAAGGCGCGGCCCTTAAAACAGGTTTTAAACATTCAAAAGGTGATATCGTAGTCTTCTTAGACGCTGATCTTAGAAATATCACAACAGCCAAGATAGACAAGATGATAAAGCCCATCATAGAGGGCCGGGCGGATATTACAAAGACCAAATTTAAAAGAAGAGCTGGTAGAGTCACTGAATTGACCGCGAAACCTCTCTTGAGATTTTTCTTCCCGGAGATAAAATTTGAGCAGCCATTAAGTGGCCAGTTCGCCGCTAAAAGGAGCGTCCTTGAACGGATGAAATTTGAAGATGATTATGGAGTTGATGTGGGTATAATTCTCGATGCCGACGTCCAAGGGTTAAATGTCAAAGAGGTTGATATAGGCGAACTTGAACATGACATGGCAAGTCTCTCTGACCTTAACATTGTAGCTACAGAGGTTGTCCGTACCATTGTTGACAGGGCCCTTGAATATGGTAGGATAACCATGATGGATTCCATGGGTGAATCAATTCGGATGTGCATACTTGGACTTTCACTCATTACCTTGGGAATTTTTAGCATATTTTTTATCAGGGCTCTTCCCCCAACTGTAGGTATTATAATGGGTGTTGTGGGGGTTATTATAGCAGCTTATTATTTTGTGGCGTTGGTTAAAAGATCATATCATGTTTTAGCCAGTTCAAAGGGGCGCTTACAAGTTTTAAGATCATTCATCTACATGCATTTTCCCATTTTGGTGTCGGCCCTTATCCTTGTTGCCATGATTTCAGCGCTTCTTGGAGCGGTTCATATTGATGAGGGTAAAATATCCATCGAACCCAACCCTGGAAACCTTATAATATGGAAGAAGAATGCGGAGAATAGAACATTCGATGTTAGGGGGCCATACACTATAGATAGTGCCCTTGAAGGTGAAAATGATACTATAAGATTGCCAAAGGAGGCTGTTGACACCTTGGGACTCAACTATGGTGACATAGTTTATATTGGGGGAGTAGATTACACATTAAAGGAATCAAGGCCTAATGATGTTAACATCATTAGGATACCGGCAAATGCTAGAGAAATATTAGATGTGAACGTAGGGGATGTGATCAGGGATAGCGCCCTTCGAAAAGTCTTCAATAATATATTTGCAGTCCGTAAAATTTCAAACCAGTCTAATATTACGATAGAAAATGGTATTTTAATTGAAGATAATGATAAAAGTGGCCGTGAAGTAAACATCTACCTTGATGGTAAAAAGATCACAACAGCCTTGGGCGCGATGAAGAATGGTTCATATGCAATTTATATAAATGGAATACATGTTAGGACAATATACTTTAATGAAAATTCACCCAGGGAAAATTATACCATATACTGGGGTGATCATATTATAATAGTAGAGATCGGGAAGCCGATAAAGACTAATATGCAATTTGCCACAATAGAAGAGGGTATATTCCTCAATATCATCTCTGATAAACTTTAACAGCCTCATCAACATCATCAGATAATCCTATGGCTGCAAGGGCCCCAATTTGTCCTTGGGCTCCTGTGACCTCTATTAATTGGACCCCAACCTCCTCTGCAATTTTTCTGGCCTCATCTACAGTGACTAGTTTTTTCTTAGCTCTTATAGAATATTCTCTAAGCTTTTCTGGGATCATTATACCATTAAAGATTGCGATAGAGGTCTTATCGGAGAGAGTTTTCTCCTTTAATTTCTCTATGATCCTTTCTATGAGTTCCTCTTGGGTTCCGGGTTTAACTGCGAATGTTAATGCAACAGACACACAATTTTGTGTCTTATATGGATTGTGTGGATAAAGTTGCACTATAATATGATCCAAGTACTCGAAACCTTCGCTTGAAAGTTCAACCCCAATATTATGTGCTAGGGTCCATGTGGCTCCTTTATCCTTTGTATCTGTATCATCTATGCCTATGATAACCTTTTCAAGTCTTGGTGTTATAACAGCGGCCCGTCCAACCTTTGATCCTCCACCAACATCGTATAGTTCAACCCGTTTAACGCCTTTTGCCATCCCCCTGCACATTGCAGCGCCAACTCCAGCCCCTGCAAGGCCGGCGTGAACGACCTTAACCTCATCCTTGGTTACGGTGACTTCTTCGATTCCAGCAGCATTCAAGCTCGCCCTTAAATTTAGATGAGTTTTTCCCGTCTTTGTAAGGTAAATGTGGCGGTTACCATCCCTTTTTGCTTTTAGTATTAGTTTACTTGTCCGTGGGTATTGGTAGATCATCCAATGGGAACCTGAAATACAAGGATGATATTCTATTATCTCTACAAGGTCGTTGTCCACCATTGTGATAATCTTTTTATAAGGGGCTATCCATGGATCTTTAAATTTCTCCCTTAATTCTTCAGGTTTTAGAATCTGCAATTCCATCCCAAAATCTAGAGTTTTTTCAGTCTCCTATACATTTTAACAGCAGCTTCAACGGCCCTTTTAGCATAATCTACTCGTTGATGGGCTTCTAAGCGGGTCATGCTAGGTCCTGAGATTCCGAGGGCTACTGGTTTATCATATTCTAGGGCGAGGTCGGCTATTTTACGGGATGCGTGTTGTGCTACTATCTGATCATGATCTGTAGCCCCTTCGATAACAGCCCCCAATGTTATGACAGCATCTATGTTATCATCTTCTAGGAGTTTTTTGATTGCAAGGGGCATGTCAAAGACGCCGGGCACGGGCACGACTTTAGTTATTTCAGAACCGAGAAATTTTGCATGTTCTTCAGCCAACTTTAACATCATCTGGGTTATATCATAATTAAATTCAGCTACCACAGCCCCTATCCTAACTTTTTCCATTAGTGTTCCTCCTAATTATATTAGTGCGTATGCTATTGTGCTTATAATCATTATGATTATTATTAGTATGGCTATTACCTGTGCCTTTGTCATTTTACACTCCCCATTTTCGCTATCTCATTTATAGTTTCTGTTAGTATTTCAATATCTTCTAGAATATTATAATAGTGTATGGAGGCTCTAACGGTACCACCTTTTTCATGGACTCCAAGATGTCTCATAGCGGGTATGGCGCAATGATGACCGCTCCTAACGCATATCCAAGCCATCTCATCTAGCATTCTCGCAACATCATCAGGGTTTATATTATCTATGTTGAAGGACACTATCCCATAAATATTTTTGGGATCCCCATAACATTCAAGTGTGTTGATCTCAGTGAGGGATTCATATAATCTTCTTGTAAGATCCTTGCCATGTTTTTCTATTTTATCCATGCCTATCCTCTTGAGGTAGTCTATGGCTCTTCCAAGGCCTATGAAACCTGCTATATTTAATGTTCCGGCCTCAAACCTCCTTGGCGGTTCTTCTAATTTAAACTGATCTTCTAAGACGTCAATCACGGTCCCGCCGCCGAGATTTGGAGGTTCAAGTTCATCGACACTTTGAATGTTACAGTAGAGGAATCCTGTGCCAACTGGGCCTAGAGCCCCTTTATGTCCTGGGAATGCTATGAAGTCTGCCTTAAATTTCTTAACATCAACTTTCATATGCCCAAATGATTGAGCAGCATCTACCATGAAAAGTATATTATTCTCTTCCGCGATCCTACCGATCTCTTTTATATCTTGTACTGAGCCTATAGCATTAGATACATGTGTTACTGTTATAAGCTTGGTATTTTCGTCGACAGCCTCTTCTACGCGCCCGGGGTCGATAATACCATTTTTATCTGCCTTGATTATTTTTATGTTCACTCCTTCTTTTTTTCGGAGTTTTAACCATGGCAAGAAATTTGAATGATGTTCAATATTTGGAACTATAATAGAATCCCCCTTCTCAAATGTAAGGCCTGTTGCAACAAGATTTATTGATTCTGTTGTATTCTTTGTGAATATTATCTCCTCTGCCTGTGCATTCACGAAATCCGCTATCTTTTTCCTCGCTTCTTCTAATTTTTCAGTTGCTTTAACTGCAAGTGAATATGCACCTCTTCCTGTATTCGCATTATACTCATAATAGTATTTGTCCATGGCCTCTACCACTGGTCTGGGGGTTGGTGTTGTGCTTGCAGCATCAAGGTAGACATAATTTTCCAAGAGTGGAATATCCTTTCTCAGTTCTTTAGGGTTCATCCTGTATCACCTTAGGAGTTTGGGGTGTTTGAGAGGTATTCTTCTACTTGTTCTCTGATTTTTTGGGCTACTTGTGTTGTTGTGTGTTTTCCTTTGAGGTCTGGTGTTTTTATTCCTTTTTTCAGGGTTTCTGTGAGGGCTTT